>JABDKZ010000381.1 GCA_013001935.1 Maribacter sp. | reverse complement strand
AGATATGGGGTAACGATGATTTTTTTAATGCAAGAAGTATGGACGTCTTTATTACAAAACTGCGAAAAAAACTAAAGAACGACCCTGAAGTAAAGATTTTGAATGTTAGAGGGTATGGGTATAAACTCATATGTTAGTTCACATTTTTTATCTCAAAATGCTGACAATAATTCTTTACTTGTTATTTAATCAGATTTCATCAAGTATTTTTTCTCTAACACAAGATCATTCGTATATTGTATGCCCAATAAATTTGTTAATTAATTTATACAAATTCAATTATAAGCATGCATATTGCCGTTGCAGGAAACATTGGCGCCGGAAAGACCACACTTACAAAATTACTTTCAAAACATTATAAATGGGAAGCACATTTTGAGGATGTAGTTGACAATCCGTATTTGGATGATTTTTACAATCAGATGGAGCGATGGAGTTTTAATCTTCAGATTTATTTCCTTAATCACAGATATCGCCAAGTCCTTAAATTCAGGGAAAGTGGTAAAAACATTATCCAAGACAGGACCATCTATGAAGATGCCTATATTTTTGCCCCCAATCTTCATGCTATGGGCTTGATGACCAATAGGGATTTCACTAATTATTCGAGCCTTTTTGAATTGATGGAAAGTTTGGTACAACCACCTGATCTGCTGATTTACCTTAGGAGCTCAATACCTAATTTAGTAAGTCAGATTCACAAGCGGGGGCGGGATTACGAAAACTCTATATCAATTGATTATCTAAGCAGACTGAATGAACGCTATGAAGCGTGGATCCATGGCTATGAAAAAGGGAATCTTTTGGTAATCGATGTTGACAATCTTGATTTTGTAGATAATCCAGAAGATCTGGGTGAGATCTTGAATAGGATCGATGCAGAAATTCACGGATTGTTCTAGCATTTATTTTCAATGACGAATTGTATACTCGCAAGCACATCTACTTTATTTGGAGGAAGTTATTTAGATTATCTCTTTGATGAACTTCATACATTATTCCATGACACAGATGAGGTATTATTTATTCCGTATGCCAGACCGGGAGGAATAACCTATGATGCCTATACCCAAATAGCACAAAATGGCTTTGGGCATATTGATAAAAAAGTTGTAGGCATTCATACTTTCGAAGACCCGATCGAGGCAATCATTAATGCAAAGGGTATTTTTACCGGTGGTGGAAATTCTTTCGTTCTAGTAAATACCCTATACCAAAAAAAGCTGCTACCTGTATTGAAAGAGAATATCATACAGGGCACACCCTATTTAGGAACAAGTGCGGGAAGTAATATTGCTGGGTTAAATATAAAGACTACGAATGATATGCCTATAGTATATCCTCCAAGTTTTGAGACCCTGGGGATAATCCCTTTTAATATAAACCCACATTATTTAGATCCTGATCCAACATCGACCCATAAAGGGGAAACAAGGGAAACCCGCATAAAGGAATTCCATGTCTTTAACACTACTCCGGTGGTTGGTTTACGGGAAGGTAGTTGGGTACAAGTTCGCAATGAAGAAACAACTTTAAAAGGCAACGATTTAAGTGCCCGTATTTTCGAAAAAGATAAGAGCCCCTATGAATTACCTGTTGAATCAAAATTAAATTTCCTAAAATAAAAAACCCTGACGGTACCGTCAGGGTTTCTATGCTTTGTGTGGTATTGTATTAGTTCTCTTCTTCGACAACCTCTTCAATAACCTTTTTCACTTTAATTTTAATGTCGGAAGCATCACCCTTGTAGGCCTCAACTTTTGCTTTTACTTCTTCTTCAGTTCCGGTAAAAACTTCCTCTTTAACAGATTCTTCACCGTTTTCAGTAGTCGTTGTCGTCACTGTAGCATTCACCGTACCATCATCGTTCTTTTTCATTTCAACTCGTACTTCTTTCTCAATGGCCTGGGCTACCATTTCAGTAGCTGCTTTTTGTTCATTATAAGAAGATACAGCATCCGCGGAAATTGCGATACTTGGTGCAATAACCAAGGCAACAACTGACA
The DNA here is from genome assembly GCA_013001935.1 of Maribacter sp. Taxonomy (GTDB): domain Bacteria; phylum Bacteroidota; class Bacteroidia; order Flavobacteriales; family Flavobacteriaceae; genus Maribacter_A. The sequence continues at coordinate 3,503 of JABDKZ010000381.1, read as the reverse complement.
TTAATTTCAAAAGAATGTTCAAAGAAGGTCCTGAAGTATCTTTGAAAGGATCACCAACGGTATCACCTACAACGGCTGCTTTGTGTGCATCAGTACCTTTTCTGCCATCAGATTCTATCATCTTCTTAGCGTTATCCCAAGCACCACCTGCGTTTGATTGGAAGATCGCCATTAAGACACCAGCTGTAGTAACACCGGCCAATAGACCTCCTAGCATTTCCGCACCACCAATAAACCCAACAGCAACTGGTACGGCTATTGCCAGAAGACCTGGCAGTACCATTTCTTTAATGGAAGCCTTGGTAGAAATGTCAACACATTTATCATACTCAGCCAATCCATCTGCTTCATCAAAAATCGCACGTTGCTCTGGGGTTGCCTTTGACATATCACTATCAACCGCTTTCATTACTTCTAAAGCTGCTTTCAATTGTGGAATATCCCTGAACTGACGACGAACTTCCTCGATCATGGCCATCGCAGCCCTACCTACTGCATTCATAGACAAAGCAGAAAATACAAAAGGAAGCATTCCTCCTACTAAAAGTCCTGCCATGATATCTGGTTTGGAAACATCAATAGAAGTTACGTTTGCAACTTTCATAAAGGCAGCAAACAAAGCTAAGGCAGTCAATGCAGCAGAGGCAATCGCAAAACCTTTTCCAATAGCAGCGGTGGTGTTACCCACAGCATCCAATTTATCTGTACGCTCACGAACTTCACTTGGCAATTCGGCCATCTCAGCAATACCACCGGCATTATCGGAAATTGGACCATAAGCATCAACAGCCAATTGTATTCCTGTATTTGCCAGCATACCAACCGCAGCAATCGCAAACCCGTATAAGCCTGCAAAATGGTGAGAAACCAATATTGCCGCAGCAATTAAAAGAATAGGAATCATAGTAGACATCATACCTACCCCCAATCCGGCGATGATGTTTGTTGCGGCACCTGTCTCAGATTGTTTCATAATCGAGTTTACAGGTTTTTTGCCTGTTCCCGTATAATATTCCGTAATCTTTCCAACACCCAAACCAGCAACAAGACCGGCCAATGTTGCAAAAAATATTCCCATAGCACCTTGAGGTAAACCATCAATGGATTCTGGAATCATGGTAGTAATAATAAAATAAGAAGCTACAACCATAAGACCTGCAGATCCAAATTCACCGATATTCAATGCCGTTTGCGGGTTTCCGCCATCCTTAACTTTTACAAAAAATGTACCAATAATAGACATTATAATTCCTACGGCAGCCAGTACCAAAGGAAGGTACACAGCACCTAAACCTGCAAAATCTGGAGTGATAATAAATGCACCTAGTACCATAGTACCAATTATTGAACCTACATAGGATTCAAATAAATCAGCTCCCATACCAGCCACATCACCAACGTTATCACCAACGTTATCGGCAATAGTTGCGGGGTTCAGTGGGTGATCTTCTGGGATACCAGCTTCAACCTTCCCAACTAGGTCAGCACCAACATCAGCAGCTTTGGTATAGATACCGCCACCAACTCTTGCAAAAAGAGCAATTGAAGAAGCTCCCAATGAAAATCCAGAAAGAACGTTCAACACCAATGCCAAATTCTCTGCACCTGGCCAAATGTTTTGATAAACCATAAATAGACCACTAAGTCCCAAAACTCCTAGACCAACTACTCCTAGGCCCATTACAGCACCACCGGCAAAGGCAACTTCCAAGGCTTTACCCAAAGAGTTTCTTGCCGCATTTGTGGTTCTTACATTTGCTTTGGTTGCCACTTTCATTCCTATAAAACCTGCTAAAGCAGAACATATGGCACCAACTATAAAAGAAACTGCTACCATTCCGTCAGAACCTTTTTCAGCTGATCCTTTGAAATAAAGAAGAATTGCTACAGCAACTACAAAAACAGATAGTATTTTGTACTCTGCTTTAAGAAAAGACATCGCACCATCTGCGATGTTCTTGGCGATTCTTGCCATTTTATCATCACCTACTTCCTGTTTTGACACCCATCCACTTTTGATGAATACATAAATCAAAGCCAATAATCCGAAGGCAGGTAAGAATTTTACGATTAAATCCATTATGTTAGTTATTTAAGGTTTTTTTAACGGCTGCTAAATTAGTGAAATCAAATAGATAAAAAAAGCAGACATTTAATAATAAATGCCTGCTTTTTTTTGACTATCAATCATGTTTATATTGTAAAAGTCCTTTTCTTCTTATGCTCGCTATTCTCATAGCGTTCAACACATTTATGATAAATTTCCTTGGCCTCTTTGGCATCTCCCCAGCCGCCGACATCAACTTTTTTCTTTTCCAAGTCTTTATACACTTGAAAGAAATGCTCAATTTCTTTTAATCTATGGGGATTTATATCACTGATATCATTTCGCTCACTCCAAATAGGGTCAGAAATAGGCACACAAATAATTTTTTCATCTGGCCCTTTTTCATCTGTCATATGAAAAACGCCAATTGGTTTAACCTCAACAACCACCATAGGAAATGTAGGCTCAGTACATAAAACCAAAACATCTAACGGATCTTTATCCAATGCCAAGGTTTCAGGAATAAACCCGTAATCACCTGGGTACATCATTGAGGAAAATAAGGTACGGTCAAACCTGATTTTATTTAAAGTGAAATCGTATTCATATTTGTTACGACTTCCTTTTGGTATTTCTACCAATACATCAAAGGTTATGCTTTCAATTGCGCTCATAGTACTGATTATTAAAGCACGAAGATACTTGAAAAGAATGGATTCACAGCCGTAAGAGCCGACGAAATGAGGCTAAAAATGGAATCCGAATTCACCCGTGATACCAAAAGATCGAGCATCGGGATTTTCAAGATAATTACCCCTAAAATTAAAGTCTATCCTAAAAAATTTGAAAATATTGCCCACGCCAATAGAGTACTCCCAATAAATTTTATCAGTGGGAGCCTGCAAGGGAATATTTGTAGGACTACTCAGAATAATGTTTTCGTCAGACAATTCGCCCCAAACTCCTCGTACTCCAATAAATTCCCTCAAGTTCCATTTCCGTATAAGGGGTATTCTGGAAAATAACCGCCCATTGAAATTATGTTCCAAATGAACAGAAGTATATGTATCTGTAACAAACTCGTAAAAGTTTAAATTGTGGAACGTATTATAAATTGTGAACAATGTTTGGTTGCCAGGAACAATGTTCAAAAGCCCCAATGGCACTGCCCCAAAGGTCTTACCTACTTCAACCGTACTATATAACCTTCCAAAACCGCCTATTTGCCATGGTTGGCCATATGAAAACTGTAGTTTTGTGTAATCAAATCCACTGTCAAAAATACCTTCTATACCTTTGGTATAATTTAGTAACAACGTACTATAGGTATCGTTTATGGTTCTTCTTTCAACACCATAACCTATGGTTCTTTTACCAGGGGTGTAAATAAGAAGGGTTCGTATATCAAATTGCTTAATTTCGGAAGAAACCCCTGTTGGGGATCCGGGGTCAATAT
>JABDKZ010000364.1 GCA_013001935.1 Maribacter sp. | reverse complement strand
GGCTATGGTTTCGTTTTTCAAAAGATTGGGCTCTATAGAAGAAATACGTAAGCGATGAATACCTTCTACCCTATCCAAGGCTTTAACTAAATCCAAAAAGGTATGCTCGTGTTTTTTATCGCCAAATTCTCCCTTGCCAAAATCCCCAATGTTTACACCCGTAAGTACAATTTCCTTAATTCCTTTATCCGAGATATCTTTGGCGTTTTTAAGCACATTATTTAAGGTATCACTTCTCGAAATTCCCCGGGCCAAAGGAATAGTACAAAACGTGCATTTATAATCACATCCATCTTGCACTTTTAAAAAAGCCCTTGTTCTATCCCCTATGGCATAGCTACCAACATAAAAATCTGCCTCATTTATTTCACAAGAATGTACCTCTCCTTTTTCATTCTTCGATAGATCGTTCACATAATCCCCGATCTTGAACTTTTCAGTAGCCCCCAAAACCAAGTCAACTCCATCAACAGCTGCCAATTGCTCTGGTTTTAACTGCGCATAACAGCCAATAGCGGCCACAAATGCTTCCGGATTTTTCTTCATGGCCTCCTTTACAATGGTCTTAAATCGTTTGTCGGCATTCTCGGTTACCGAACAGGTATTGATAACATACATATCTGCCTGCTCGGAAAAATCAACACGCTCATAGCCATCGTTCTGGAAACCTCTTGCTATGGTAGATGTCTCCGAGAAATTAAGTTTACAACCTAAAGTATAAAAAGCTACTTTCTTCATGCTGAATTCATTTCAGTTCGCTATGCGCTAGGCCTTAAAAAGGGTTTGCAAATATACGACCTTAGGCAAGAAGTATCCTAAGAAATACTTGGAAGGTAGATAAGTGCCTAATATTTGCGCCACTTTTTGGTGAATTCAAACACGTGATTCAGGATATTGGCCTCTTTATCATCAAAAGTAACACCTCTCCGCGCCATCATTACTTTTGCCGCTTCGAATGCCTTTTTGGGTTGATATGATGAAAAACCCGATGCACCGCCCCAACTGAAACTTGGGATGAAATTACGAGGAAAACCCGGCACATAAATATTGGCATTAACGCCGATTACCGTCCCGGTATTGAACATGGTGTTAATGGCCGTTTTACTGTGGTCCCCCATCATTAAGCCACAGAATTGAAGTCCTGTTTGCTCAAATTTTTCAGAAGCATAGTTCCATATACGAACTTTGGCATAATTATTCTTTAAATTGGAATTATTGGAATCTGCCCCAATATTGCACCATTCCCCGAGTACAGCATTACCGAGATAACCTTCATGGCCTTTACTAGAATACCCGAAAATAACCGAGTTGCTAATTTCTCCACATACTTTGCCGAACGGGCCAACCGTAGTTGCACCATAAATTTTTGCGCCCATTTTAACCACAGCATTATTACAGAGGGCAAAAGCACCACGAACTAAACTCCCTTCCCAGACTTCAGAATCCTCTCCAAGATAAATTGGTCCTTCAGTAGCATTCAAAATACTATATTCAACGCTAGCCCCAGCTTCCAGGAAAATGTTTTCAGGCTTGATTAAGCTATTGGTCTTTGAAATAGGTGCACTTTTTCTTCCCTCGGTCAAAAAGTCAAAATCGGCCTGCAGCGCTTCCCCATTTTTTGAGAAAATATCCCATGTATTTTTAATTCGTAGAACATCTTCTTTGAACTCAATTGACTTAAAAGTCGAAAAGTCAACCTCTTGGCCTTCCAAAGAATAAAAGGCGATTACTTCCTCATCTTTGAAAACAGCTTCATTCTCTTGAAGAGATGCTATCTTCCTGACCAACGCCTTATTAGGCAAGAAAGATGCGTTAATCAATATATTTTCATCCATCTCTACCATGGGAAACTTTTCTGAGAGATAATCTTCAGTTACCGTTGTGGTAGTTGTATTTAAATATTTCTCCCATTTCTCACGAATGGTAAGAATACCTATTCTTATATCTGCCACTGGCCTAGTAAAGGTAAAAGGGAGTAACGAATCTCTCACGGTACCATCAAAGAGAATATAATTCATAATGGGATTTTAAACAAAATTAAAAAAATAACGCCCTCGATAATAACTATCGAGGGCGTATGTTTATTGTCGAAAAATAACCTTATACTATTCTTCTTTCTTTTTTTCCACCTTTTGGAATTTCTTGTACTTGCTTTTGAATTTGTCAATTCTACCAGCGGTATCCAAGAATTTGGCCTTACCAGTATAAAAAGGATGTGATGTTCTTGAAATTTCCAATTTCACTAAAGGATACTCTACGCCATCTACTTCTAACGTCTCTTTCGTATTCGCGGTAGACTTTGTTATAAATACATCTTCATTTGACATATCCTTGAACGCTACCAATCTATAATTCTCGGGGTGTATACCTTTTCTCATTGTATTAAATTTTTGCGCACCCATTCCAACAGGCACTTAATTTAAGCCTGCAAATTTAATTATTTTTCTTAAAAGGACAATTATTTGACCTAAAAAGAAATAAGAAAAATTTGTACCTTTAGATGTAACGATTTTATACTATTTATAACTTATAATCAAACCACTTAAAACTAAATACAAATGGAAGAAAATCAACCAAACACAGGAAAATTCGGACTTACTTATGGGGCGCTCTTAGGGGGGATTACCGTAATTTTTGGCCTAATTTTATATTCCTTGGACATGCATTACGAAAGAGGATGGACCATTAACCTAGTAAATTTTTTAATAATGGCCAGTGTAATTAGTCTTGCTATCGTCCAATTCAAAAAAGCCTGTGGAGGCTATATATCCCTGGGGCAAGCAATGAAGGTTGGGCTAGCTACGGCACTCATTGCAGGAATTATATCAATTGTATGGCAAATGGTATTTATAAATGTAATCGAGCCCGAATTTATGGATAAGATAATTGAAATAAGTAAGGCCGAAATGATTGAACAAAATCCTAACATGACCGATGAGCAAATCGCCCAAGGTGAGGGAATGATAAAAATGTTCACTGGTACAGGCGCAGTAATTATCATGACCTTGGTAGCTAGCTTATTTTTTGGGTCTATAATCTCTTTGGTAACGGGGCTTATAGTGAAAAAACAAAAACCGGAATAAGAATGAACATGATTAAGCCCATTCATTTGGCTAAAAAGTCTAATCGAGTTCAAAGTCAAAATTGTACTTTTGAAAAGAAATTCAGAAGTAATCAATGAACCTATCTATAGTAATACCCTTACTTAACGAAGAAGAATCATTAAAAGAACTACACGATTGGATTGTAAAGGTTATGCAATCCAATCGTTTTTTATATGAAATTCTTTTTATTGATGATGGTAGTACCGATGCTTCTTGGCAGATAATCACACAGCTTTCCGCTAAAAACCCGAACGTTAAAGGGCTTCGTTTTAAAAAGAATTTTGGCAAGTCGCAGGCACTGCACGCCGGGTTCAAAGCTGCGAAAGGTGATGTTGTAATTACTATGGATGCCGACCTGCAAGATAATCCGGAAGAGATTCCGGAATTATATGATTTGATCATCAATCAAGATTTTGATTTAGTATCAGGTTGGAAGAAAAAGAGGTATGATTCGATCATCACCAAGAATATGCCTTCAAAACTATTCAATTGGGCAGCGCGTAAAACCTCGGGAGTGCAACTGCATGATTTCAATTGTGGCCTCAAGGCATTTAAAAGAAATGTTATTAAGACCATTGAATTGCGTGGTGAAATGCACCGGTATATTCCCGTTTTGGCAAAAAGTGCAGGTTTCGCAAACATCGGGGAAAAAATAGTACAGCATCAAGCACGAAAATATGGCAAAACTAAATTTGGTATGGAAAGATTTATAAATGGCTTTTTGGATTTGATTACCATTTGGTTTGTTTCAAAATTCGGAAAAAGACCAATGCACTTATTTGGGGCTCTCGGTGTTGTTATGTTCATCATTGGTTTTGGTTTTGCACTTTATTTGGGAATTGACAAAATTTTTATCAATCCAACGGCAAGACTCATTACCCAAAGACCCGAATTTTACATTTCCTTGACTTCAATGATCATAGGAACACAACTGTTTTTAGCAGGGTTTTTAGGGGAAATTATGGTACGCTCAAGAAAAAACGAAAAACGTTACACTATATCTGAAGAATTGAATCTTAGTGAAAAGCAAGAGCAATATTCTTCGTAAATTAATCTTTCAAAATTACAATTAAATGGAAGCTATTTTAAATACCGCCCAAAGTTGGCTTACTGATTTTTTTGATGAAGAAGTCAAGACTGAAATACAAAATCTTATTGCGAACGAGCCTGAAGAGTTAAAAGACCGATTCTATAAGAACATGGAATTTGGGACTGGTGGGATGCGCGGACTTATGGGT
>JABDKZ010000362.1 GCA_013001935.1 Maribacter sp. | reverse complement strand
TTTGTTCAATTTCGCATCTCGAAAGGGCTATTTCTTGACGTATACTGCTATAGGTATCCAAGGTTCTGCCAAACGGACTGCGTTGAGAAACCCTTTGGGTCATCAATTCCAAAGAGCGCTGCGCCATCCCGATCAATCGCATACAATGATGAATTCGTCCTGGGCCCAATCTACCTTGGGCAATCTCAAATCCCTTGCCTTCGCTTAAAAGTAGGTTTCCTTTGGGCACACGAACGGCATCCAAAAGAATTTCTGCATGCCCCTCCGGGGAATCGTTATAGCCATAAACACTTAAGGGTCGTTCTATTGTCAATCCCGCAGTATCCATAGGTACTAAAATCATGCTCTGTTGTAAATGTCGAGGGGCTTCGAAATCGGTCTTTCCCATAACAATCGCAATCTTACAATTGGGGTCCATCGCCCCGGAAGACCACCATTTTTTGCCCGTTATCACATATTCGTCCCCTTCAGAAACAATGGCTGTTTCAATATTGGTAGCATCAGAAGAAGCCACATCGGGTTCTGTCATTAAAAATGCAGATCTGATTTCCCCGTTCATTAAAGGTCGTAGCCATTCATCTTGCTGGGCCGGGGTCCCATATTTGGCCAAAACTTCCATATTTCCAGTATCGGGTGGACTACAATTAAAAACTTCGGAAGACCAGAGTATTCTACCCATAATTTCTGCCAAAGGTGCATATTCAAGATTGGTAAGCCCTGGACTTAAGGCGCCATAGCCTTTCGGTAAAAACAAGTTCCAAAGACCCTCTTTCTTTGCCTTATCCTTTAACGCTTCAAGCCCTGGCCATTTTTTCCAGGCGTTGAGGGGATCATAATGGAATGCTTCGACCTCCTTTTGTACCGGGTGGATGTTCTTTGCAATAAAAAGCTTCAACTTTTCCTGTAAGGCAATAGACTTTTCGCTGTATTCAAAATTCATTTTATTCTTTTTTGTTAGCTGTACTGGTTATCCTGAGATCATATATCCGCCATCTGCAGTGTATACTCCCCCTGTCATATATGATCCCGCATCCGATGCCAATAGCATTACAATTCCCGCCATTTCATCTGGCGCCGCTATCCGATTCAAGGGTAATAATTTGGTGACTTTACCAACCAACTTCTCGTCTGTCCATAGCCCTTGGCTAAATTTGGTCTTGACCAGACCTGGACATACTACATTGGCACGGATCCCATATCGCCCCCATTCTTTTGCCTGGTTCTTAGTGAGCATGATCAAGGCCGACTTCGTGGCACTGTAGAGCCCCAATCCAAATCCTGGACGTAAACCTTCTACAGAGGAGATATTGATAATACTTCCTCCTCCTTTTTCTTTCATATGCGGGAGTACCAAATTTGAAAGCAACCAAGGTGCTTTTACATTTACATCCATAATCTTATCGAAAACTGCTTCCTCAGAACCTTCCAACGGACCATAATAAGGGTTGATGGCCGCATTGTTCACCAAAATATCGATCCTACCGTGCTTTTCGATGGTTTTTGTAATTAGGGATTTGCGTTCTCCTGCATCACCGATATGACATTGAATACCTATTGCTTCTAACCCATCGGATTGGAATGCTGTCGCCACGGCATCGACCGATTCCTGGTTCCGACTGCTGATCACAACCTTGGCTCCCTGCTCGGCCAAACCACGGGCAATTGATTTTCCTATGCCCTTGCTTGATCCCGTTATGATGGCAACTTTGCCTCTTAAGTCAAATTTAGATTGTATGCTCTCCATATTACTATTTTTGTTCATTGGATATAGGGTCCTTTCGCGACTTTTAGCGATAGAAGTTGCTAGACATATTATGAAAACATTTTTATGTCCTTGGCAACAGTCAATACCTCCTCGTTCATTAATACCTCTGCCAGTGCGGTAGTTTTAGTAAGCTCGTATTTGAAATAGAACTTCATGGCATGTACCTTGGCATTATAAAAATCGCTTGTATATTGGGAATCACCAGAAGCAAGTGCCCCTTTTGCCTTTGTGGCCATAGCCAACCATAACCAGCCCACAACAATATTCCCAAAAAATTCCATAAAGACCGTTGCATCAGATAAGAAGCGTTCATAGTCCCCTTTTTGGGCAAATGGCATAAGAAATTGAAGCACTTTCTGGACAAGTTTTAATTTGGCGCCCATTTTTTTTGCATAGGGTACAAGTTCGGTGTATTGGGACGCTTCGTTTATAGCCTTCACGATTTCAGCCGATAATAACTCTAACCCCTTCCCGTTACCCATAGGAATCTTACGACCCAATAAGTCTAGGGATTGTATACCCGTTGTACCCTCATATATCGGAAAAATGCGAATATCCCGATAATATTGTTGAAGGATAAAATCGCTGCAAAAACCATAGCCCCCAAGAACCTGAAGGCCGTTACTGACCGAAACCGAACCCATTTCAGAGGGATATGTTTTTACAATTGGGGTAAGCATTTCCAATAATAACAGGTATTTCTCCCGTTCTTTTGGATCGGAATGCGTTGTAGAAAGGTCATGATATTTTGATGTGAGCAGAACCAAGCTCAAGGCCCCTTCCGAGACTACTTTTTGAAATAATAACATGCGTTTGACATCCGGGTGGTTGATGATCAAAGTTTGTTCCTGTGAAACGTCTTTTTTCCCTGTACTTGTCAAACTACGTCCCTGTGGCCGCTCATTTGCATAATTCAGGGAAGCCTGATAAGCTGCCATTGTAATAGCCGCTGCACCTCGCCCAACACCGATACGTGCACCATTCATCATTAAAAACATATACTTTAATCCTTTATTGGGTTCGCCAACGAGCCAACCCTGGCAATCATTTTGATCGCCAAAGGACAAGTGGGTGGTGCAATAGCCTTTTTGTCCCATTTTTTGAAAATCCCCTATAGTGTTAACATCATTGGGAATAAGGTCACCATTTTCCTGTGGCCTTCGTTTGGGGACCGCAAATAGTGAAATTCCTTTTGTTCCTGCCGGAGCTCCCTCGATGCGAGCCAGGACCAAATGGACAATATTTTCAACACCCAGATAGTCGCCACCGGAAATGAATATTTTTTGCCCTGAAATTTTATAGGTATCCCCATCGGGAACGGCCGCAGTTATAATATCGGATAGGGAACTTCCTGCCTGGGGCTCAGTTAAGCACATAGTACCTCCCCAGTCACCAGTAATCATTTTTGGAACAAAAGCGTCTTTTAACAATGCACTTCCAAAATGTACGATAAGCTCGGCAGCACCAAGGGTCAATCCAATATAGCCTGGCAAATGGTTATTGGCAGTTTCTTGAATATAGGTTGCAGCCGTCACAACAGTACTAGGCATTTGAAGCCCTCCTATGTCATAGTCGAACAAGGCAGAGATCAATCCCATTTCCCCACCTTTCTTCATAAATTTTCGAACCTGGGAATGAACAATTATTTCACCCTCTTTGTAATGGGCTGCCTGTTCATCCATCTCACGAAAGAATGGAAAAAGTTCCTTATCCGAAAAATCCTTGACGGCATTCAAAAATAGTTCAACTGATGCCTGGTCATAATCGGCAAAACGGGCTTGGTCCAATACACTTGACAGATCATGTACATCGTATAGTAAAAATTTTAGGGTAGCTAAGTCGATATACTGATTTGCCATGGATTTTTGATTTTTGATTATGCGTTCTAAGATAACAGTTTTTCCGGCCCAAAAGCGTAATCCGGATTAATAATCTTTATAGACAAGCGGATGACTGCTGCAGCCCTATTAATTCTAGGCCTGGCATTTGTAAAGTTTGCATTGGCCACAAGCTATCGCCTTCTCAAGTGTATATATTTAAAAGGAATGTACTAATATGGCATTCGATCTGGAAGAATTAATAATTCGATTGCAAGCCGTTTTACGAGCTATGAAGCAAAAAAAACTCCCAAACATATATTTGGGAGTTTCTAAATGATTTAAAAGCGATTGTTTTGACCGTATATTGCTACTTAAACTTTCATTCTAATTTTTTTCTTCCCAGACTCATTTTTCAGGGTCAATATGTATGACTTTTCAACATCATTACCTACTTCGTATGATACATTATATTTAGTTTGAACAATCAACCAATCTCCATATTTTTCAGACACCTGCTTTTGAATATCAATCGGGATTCTAACATTCTTAAGATATTTTTGAACTTTGATAATGCTGCCTTCCTCGTTATAAGTGACCTTAGCATACCCTTTATTTGATTTAAAATTCACCGTAAATCTACCTTTGCTTGAATCAAATTTTGCAGAATTTCGAACGTCCCATTCTGAAATTTTACCAGACAAAAATTTTGCATCGTATTGCGAGGAATTCTCATGTACCTCTGTTACATATTCCTTGTTCCATTTTAATGCACTAACAGGCATGATAACTTCAGCCGATGCATTTTTCTTCTTTTTTACAATTGGATCATTGTTGTTGGCAAAAGCAATAACTGTTGTCAATAAAAATACGCCTAGCGTTACTTTAAAATAATTTTTCGTGGTTTTCATGAGCTATATCTTTTAATTTTTATCAAAGCTACAGCAACTTTAAGGGTAATTATAATTTTTTTGTTTAAAGTTTCGTTAAATTTATTAAACAAGTTTTTTTATTCAAGTTTTACTCAGTTTAATAGGGATTTGCAAATGGGTATGATAAAATTTTAAAGAATCCGCGTCAGGGCAGCTGTCGATTCCAGAAATTGAAGTTGTTGTCAGTGTCCTCCCTGAGGAAAGGAAAATAAAAAAAAGGATCTTTTCCGATTTTATATATAATGATGGTTTATTTAGGAATTGTCACAGGGTTAATACTCTAGCTGCCTCATGCTAACTAAACGTCCAACACAAGCTTATAGCCCACCCCACGTATGTTTACGATTTTGACTTTGGAATCAAATTCAAGTTTCTTCCGTAATTTAGATATGAACACATCCAAGGTCCTACCTACATAATCGCCTTCGTCACCCCAGACCATATTTAAGAGAACTTCCCGCTCTACGGTTGTATTTACCTCATTATAGAGCAAAAGTAGAAGGTCAGCCTCTTTCCCCGTCAAATCAATTCTCTGATGTTCAATGATGAGTTCAGTATTGCGTTTATCAAATTGATAGGTACCCAAAGGGATTAAATTTGGGTCTATCGCAAATTTCCTCTTACGTTTCCAAATGATAAAAAGTATCAACGCGAGAATTGAGAACATCGCAAGTGCTATAATATAACTTAACTTAATCGGTCGTTCCGTAAACCTAGTAGTTGGTTCTGAAAAAGTAGTAAGCATAGCTT
>JABDKZ010000347.1 GCA_013001935.1 Maribacter sp. | reverse complement strand
CGCGGTTGCCGTATGATCGGTCAAAAACCAGAGAAAAAAGATCACTACGCCTGCAATACCTGTAATGAGGAACAGCCCAACATCCAACCACTTACTTCTTTTATTATTCCTAAAGTCAGTATATGTTATAATGAAAACCAATGCCATGAACACCAATGAAAAAAATAGAGGTGTTCGTAAAAAGTCGGTTTTATTAACATTCGATTCGGGCTTAAAAATAGAAACTTCGTTGGGAGCTAAAAGCGTTGCATTTAATTTAGAAACATTCAATTGCTTCATAATATAGCTTGGTAAGAACATATGTTCTTTAGGTGTTGCCAAGTCATCAATCACCGCACCAAGTGCTATATCAATACCAAATGCTGACCATGAATTGGTTGGCATGTTTTGGTGAATAAGTTCACGATGGGTGTACTGCTTTTGAAGATAGTTTTCATCGAATTCCAATTTTTTGCCATAAACCGCCTCAATGACATCCCAGATTTTCGTTGCACAATTATTATAAAAAAAATCGTACTGATAAGCTCTGTTTTCCGGGAGATAATTGTTCTCTAAATATTGGAATAATTCATTTCTTTCTCCTTGCGAGAGTTGCAATACTTGTCCATTTACCCATCGTTGGTCGTATTTATATTCACGGATAAAATTGGAATACTGCTGTCGAGCAAGCGTATAGTGTAACTTACCCATGGCAAATTTTCCATAAAAATTATTAGAATTAAAATCGAATACGCCATAATTGTAGACCACGTCAATTCCGACTGCAGGGTCTTTAACCCTAAAGGCGCTATGCCCAAAAGTAGAATAAAGTTGATCTCCCGACCCACAGGTCAGTACACTTATTTTTGATAAAGGGGATAACTCAGGTATCTGGGCATGACCTTTTAACGAAAGCAAAAAAATTAAGAGGATAAATAGCTTTTCTAAGCGCATGATTTGTTGAGAGCAATGATCTATGGCAAATATCTGAATAAAATATGGTACGAAAACAAATCATGGAAATTTGTGTTATTTTTACACAAACCAGCTATCCATGAAGCAATATATTCCCAATCTGATTACCTTATTGAATCTATTTTGTGGAAGTGTGGCAGTTGTTTTTGCTGTTTTGAATCAGTTAGAACTGGCTGCATTCTTCGTTTTTCTTGGGATTGTTTTCGATTTTATTGATGGATTGGCTGCTCGTCTACTTAATGTGAGAAGTGAATTGGGCCTGCAATTAGATTCCTTGGCAGATATGGTCACAAGCGGACTCGTCCCCGGTATTGTTATGTTTCAGTTGTTGGGAATGTCAATGAGCGGTGGGTGGAATGTGGACTTATCTTCACAAGCTGCGAATGATACGTTTTGGGTAGGTCTAAAAGTCGCTCCATTGCCCTTTTTCGGATTTTTGATTACCATGGCTTCGGCCTATAGATTAGCAAATTATAATGTAGACGAAAACCAGGTAAGTTCCTTTATTGGTTTGCCAACTCCCGCAAATGCACTAATGATTTTGTCATTGCCCTTGATTCTTTTGTACCATGGCAATGATTTTTTGAGTGAAATTATTTTGAACCAGTGGTTTTTGATTGGGGTAACCCTTCTCAGTGCCTATTTATTGAATTCGAGGATTGCATTGTTTGCCTTAAAATTCAATACTTGGAATTTTAAGGATAATTCGCAACGTTATATTTTCATTATTGTGAGTTTGGTACTCCTCATGACCATGAAATTTCTTGCTGTACCTGCGATTATAGCATTTTACATCTTGAGTTCTTTGGTGGGGAATATTGGAGGAAAAACGAGCTAATACTTTAAAAATCCAACTTCTTTTTACGAAGTTCAAAGTTTTGACCTAGATAAACCTTACGTACCATTTCGTCTGCTGCCAGGTCTTCAGGCACTCCCGATTTTAAGATTCCACCCTCGAACATTAAATATGATCGCTCTGTAATCGCCAAGGTTTCCTGCACGTTGTGGTCTGTGATAAGTATACCGATATTTTTGTCCTTCAAATGGGCTACAATGCGTTGAATATCTTCAACGGCCACGGGGTCAACACCAGCAAAAGGCTCATCTAAAAGTATAAATTTAGGATCAGTCGCAAGGGCACGGGCAATTTCGGTTCTTCGACGCTCCCCACCCGAGAGTAGATCGCCCCTATTCTTTCGAATATGCCCTAGACCAAACTCTTCTATGAGGGATTCCATTTTCATAAGCTGCTCTTTTTTGCTCATATTGGTCAATTGCAATACACTCAGAATATTCTTTTCGATACTCAATTTTCTAAAAACAGAAGCTTCTTGTGCCAAATAACCAATCCCATTTTGTGCCCGCTTGTACATGGGGAATTTTGTAATCTCCGTATCGTTCAAATAAATACTTCCCGCATTGGGTTTGATCAGTCCTACGATCATATAAAAACAAGTGGTTTTTCCAGCACCATTGGGTCCAAGTAAACCCACTATTTCACCTTGGTTCACTTCCAATGAAATGCCTTTCACCACTCGTCGTCCTCTATAGGCCTTCATTATATTTTCTGCTCTAAGCTTCATACCTGGGTAAGTATAGTATCCAAAACTAAATCCTTCAAATCTAAATCTAATAAATGGGCAATGCCTTCTTATTCACGGTTTTTTAACCTTTTTTAGGTTTTGAAGCTAGTTTAGCCTCTTTCTTTGCTTCCCGTTTCAATACTATTTTTGAAATGTAAATGCTTATTTGATATAATACCAAAACCGGTACAGCAACAATTATTTGACTGGCAACATCAGGAGGGGTGATAACGGCAGACAATATCAGAACAATGACGAGGGCGATTTTGCGATACTTTTTCATAATCTCAGGGGTAATCAACCCAACTTTAGTCAAGAAGTAAATAAGTATCGGCAGTTCGAACAATACGCCACAGGCTATAACGGCGGATCTAACGGTTGCAACATAAGAGGCCAAATCAAACTCATTCGTGACTTCGGCACTTACCTGATAAGTACCTAAAAAGTTGATCGATAATGGCGCAACCACGTAATATCCGAACAGAACACCCAAAAAGAAAAGGAAAGAAGCTATTAATATAAAGCCTCTGGAATTCTTTCGCTCTTTTTCATAAAGCCCCGGACTAATAAATTTCCAAACTTCATATAGTACATAAGGAAAACCTACAATAAAACCGGCCCAAATAGAAGTCCAAATATGTGCCGAAAACTGTCCGGCCATCAATCGGCTCTGTATGGTAAATGGCAATTCGTCGGCACAGAATGCAGAATCAAACCCAAGGAATGTAGCAGCTTTACAGAAAAACCGATACGTCGGAAAGTCCATGTTTTTTGGTCCAAAGAGTATGGTATCAAAAATAAATTCCCTCATCACGAAAGCTACACATGCAATAATGACAATCGCAAAGACGGAGCGTATTAAATGCCACCTTAATTCTTCAAGATGGTCTAAGAAAGACATTTCATTCGGGGCTTTGGTCTGAGCTTTTGCCATTATAGTATGCCCTCGTTTATAAGATTATGTAAATGTACCACCCCTTTATATTCTTCATTTTGAACTGCCAATAATTGGGAAATACCATTATCCTGCATTAAGTCAAGGGCTTCAATGGCAAGCTTGTCAACTTGGATGGTTTTTGGATTGGAAGTCATTATGTCCCTGGCCGTAAGGCCATTAATATTTTCATACTTATTTAGCATTCTACGAATATCCCCATCCGTTACAATACCCACTAAGCTGTTATTATGAATCACAGCAGAAACGCCTAACATTTTTTCAGAGATTTCAACGATAACCGTACGTACATCTGTTTCCAGGCTGACCCGAGGTTTCATATTGGTTTTTACAATGTCGTCTACAGTTAAATACAAACGTTTGCCCAGTGCTCCTCCGGGGTGGTATTTTGCAAAGTCCTTACTACTGAAACCTTTTAACTCTAGCAAACAAATGGCTAAGGCATCTCCCATGACCAGTTGGGCGCTGGTACTCGTTGTAGGTGCAAGGTTATTTGGGCAAGCTTCTTTCTCAACAAAGGTGTTCAATACAAAATCTGCCTGTTGGCCCAAAAAGGAGTCTACTATCCCGGTTAGGCCTATTAAAATATTGTTCCCTCTTTTAATCAAGGGTACCAACAATTTAATTTCAGGTGTGCTACCGCTTTTTGAAATACAGATTACGACATCATCTTCTTGGATCGTACCCAAATCCCCATGAATAGCATCACCGGCGTGCATAAAAATAGCCGGTGTCCCTGTTGAGTTCAAAGTAGCTACTATTTTAGTAGCGATTATGGCACTTTTGCCAATTCCCGTAATCACCACCCTACCTTTTGAACCCAAAATACATTCTACGGTTCTTGCGAAATCTTCGGTAAGTAAATTCGCTAAATTACCAATGGCCTTACTTTCAGTATCAATGGTCTTTTTGGCTAGGTTAAGTATCGCTGTAGTTTTGCTCAAAGTATGAATTAAGTTATGAATGGTAATCCTAAAAGTTTGTCTTATCTTTAAGTTTACAAAATTACATAAACTTAATTTTATAGAATAGTTTTAGTTTTTAAGGATATTGGAGAACTATTTGCTTGATAAATTAAAAGGCCTTACCTTAAATACATATTATAATACAGATTAAAGTTATTGAATTAGAATATAAATGATGAATAGTGGAATGGGGTCTAACGAAATGGATTTGCACGCCGCATTAAAAAAATATTTTGGTTTTTCCCAGTTTAAGGGACTTCAGGAAGATGTTGTCACGAATATAATTCAAGGGAACAATACTTTTGTAATCATGCCGACTGGTGGTGGCAAATCGCTATGTTACCAGCTACCGGCATTAATGCAAAAAGGAACAGCCATTATTGTATCCCCTTTAATAGCTTTAATGAAAAATCAAGTTGACGCCATACGCGGTATCTCCGCCGAACACGGTATTGCGCACGTTTTAAATTCGTCATTAAATAAGACAGAAGTAAAACAGGTAAAAGAGGATATAACCAATGGGATTACCAAGTTGTTGTATGTGGCCCCGGAATCATTGACCAAAGAAGAATATATTCAATTTTTAAGGTCGGAAGCAGTATCTTTTGTGGCTGTTGATGAGGCACATTGCATTTCTGAATGGGGGCATGATTTTAGACCGGAGTACAGAAATCTTAAAACGATAGTGAGTCGTTTAGGAAATAACATTCCAATAATTGGTTTAACGGCAACTGCGACCCCAAAAGTACAAGAAGATATAATCAAGAATTTAGGTATTGGTGATGCCAAGGTATTTAAGGCTTCTTTTAATAGAGCCAATCTGTTTTATGAAGTCCGTACCAAAACGGCTAATGTAGACTCGGATATTATTCGTTTTGTGAAACAGAATACCGACAAGTCGGGAATTGTATATTGCCTAAGCAGAAAACGGGTTGAAGAACTGGCACAGGTACTTCAGGTAAATGGTGTTAGCGCTGTACCCTATCATGCAGGTTTCGACGCCAAAACACGATCTAAATATCAAGATATGTTTTTGATGGAGGATGTTGATGTTGTTGTTGCGACGATAGCTTTCGGTATGGGTATCGATAAACCTAATGTACGCTTTGTTATTCACCATGATATTCCAAAAAGTATTGAGAGTTATTATCAAGAGACGGGGCGGGCCGGTCGCGATGGTGGCGAAGGACATTGTTTGGCTTTCTATTCATATAAGGATATTGAGAAGCTTGAAAAATTTATGTCCGGCAAACCCGTCGCAGAACAAGAAATAGGAAACGCACTGCTGCAAGAGGTTGTTGCTTATGCTGAAACCTCTATGTCGCGCAGAAAATTTATGCTACATTATTTTGGCGAAGAATTTGACGAAGTCAATGGAGAAGGGGCAGACATGGACGATAATGCTCGGAATCCAAAAGAAAAACAAGAGGCCAAGGACGAAGTAATAAAACTATTGCGTACAGTTCAGGAGACCAATGAAAAGTTTAAATCAAAAGAAATAATCAAAACGATAACAGGCCAGGTCAATGCCCTGGTTTCGTCTCATAAAGCTAATGAAAAAGCAGTGTTTGGTATAGGCTCAGATCAGACTGAAAATCATTGGATGGCTTTGATCAGACAGGTTTTGGTTGCAGGTCTGTTAAAAAAGGAAATAGAATTATACGGAATATTGCACGTTACGGAGGCCGGAAATAAGTTTCTGGCGAATCCAACTTCGTTTATGATGACCAAAGATCATGAATATAGTAAAGAGAACGATGCGGCATTGGTAAGTGCATCGAAAGGCGGGGTTTCTGATGTTAAACTTTTAAAGATATTGAAATCATTGCGTAAATCTCAGGCAGATAAGTTGGGTGTTCCACCCTTTGTTGTTTTTCAAGATCCATCTTTGGATGATATGGCATTGAAATATCCTATTTCCATGGGGGAAATGTTAAATATTTACGGAGTAGGTGAGGGTAAGGCTAAAAAGTTCGGAAAACCTTTTGTAGATGAAATTGCTGCCTATGTTGAGGAAAATGAAATTATACGTCCCGATGATTTGGTGGTTAAGAGTACAGGAGCGAATTCAGGGTTAAAACTCTATATCATTCAAAATGTTGATAGAAAATTAAACCTTGAGGATATTGCCTCTGCCAAGGGCCTAGAGATTACGGAGTTGATCAAAGAGATGGAGCAGATAGTCTTTAGCGGTACAAAACTCAACATAGGGTACTATATAGACGAGGTTTTGGACGAAGACCAGCAGGAAGAAATGCACGATTATTTTCTAGAAGCAGAAAGTGATGATTTGGAAGAGGCTATGGAAGAATTTGAAGGCGAATATGAAGAAGAAGATCTTAGACTCTATAGGTTGAAATTTATTAGTGAAGTGGCGAATTAAGTCATTTTAAACATCTCCCCAGTTTATTTTATCTTTTAAGATGTAGGTACGGTTCTAAAGAAGCAATTTGACTTACAAAGGACTATTTTTGCGTCATTTTAATAATGTTTAACAAAATAATTAAAATATTAAACAAAAATTATGATTTAGCTGTTCATTATAGCGCTACATTTGAGGGAATCTAAAAAAAAATAGTATGAAAATGATTAAAACTTTAACTGTATTGGCAATCGCAGGAATTATGTCTTCCTCGTATGCCCAAAATGAAATTGCAATGAACAATAGTGAAAAGTCCGATAAGACTTTGTCAATTGTCACTAAAGGAATCGTGGTTTCAAATACCATAGTCGATGTTGCTGCCGGTAATGATAATTTTTCAACCTTGGTGGCCGCTGTGAAGGCTGCTGATTTGGTAAGTACCTTACAGAGTGAAGGTCCGTTTACAGTATTCGCGCCAACTAATGATGCCTTTGCAAAACTGCCCGATGGAACCGTTGCCGGTCTTCTTAAACCTGAAAGCAAAAGTGTTTTAACGAGTATTTTAACGTATCATGTTGTTTCTGGAAAATTTGAGGCAGCTGCCGTTATTGATGCCGTAACCAAGAATGGAGGCAAATTCATGGTAGAAACGGTACAAGGAGGTACAATTTCTATCTCAATTAATGATGGAAAAGTTATGCTAACCGATGAAAAAGGTAACATGTCAACGGTGGTTATGGCCGATGTAGGAGCCTCCAATGGTGTAATACATGCTATTGATGCGGTTGTTATGCCAAAATAATCAGTTCTCCCAAAATAAAAAAACCGCTAAGCTGATTAGCGGTTTTTTTTATTTTAGATATTTTTTTATGGTGCTGAGGCACTCTTATCCTGTCTCGCTCTTTTCAATTGGCGTTGTATCTTCCGGATTGCTGATTCTATCGATTTTTCGGGTTCAATAATATTGAACTCCCCCCAAAAGTCTGGATCGGCAAAACCAATGGCCTCATCACCCAAGATGATCGAGGTTTTCATTCGCTGCTTGGATTTAGGCATTTCGTTCGAAAGGTTTTTTTCCCAATCAG
>JABDKZ010000273.1 GCA_013001935.1 Maribacter sp. | reverse complement strand
AGAAAATGTATGGTGTCATCCACTGAGATACCAAAAGCAATACTGAAAACCAAGATTGTGGAGGGTTTTATCGGGACACCGACAAAACCCATGACGCCAGCGGTTATTACTAATGGCAACAAGTTAGGAATCAATGAAATAATGATCATTCTAAAGGACCTAAAAAGAAAGGCCATAAAAAGTGCAATTAAAAAGATGGCAAAAGCTAGTGAGATTACCAGATTTTTCACCAAATATTTGGTTCCTTTTAGAAATAACAAAGCACTGCCTGTCATATAAACGCCATACCTTTCTTCTGGAAAAATTTTTGCGATATTTTCCAAAAGTCTCGCTTCAATATCTTCCATGCGTTCTGTTTTCACATCTTTCATGAAAGTGGTGATTCTTGCCGTTTGGCCCGTACTATCAACAAAACTTTTTAAAAGATTACCGTTATCCGAAGATTTTCGGGCCACATCCATAATAAAGTTGTTCTCTTGTGTTGTTGGCAATTGGTAATACTTTGGGATTCCATTATAAAAAGCCTGTTTGGAATATTTAACCAAATTTACCACGGAGATAGGTTTGGATAATTCTGGAATCTCTTCAATAACAGTGCCTAGTCGGTCCATTCTCTTTAGCGTTGCTGGTTTCAAGACCCCTTTTGGTTTCTTTGTGTCGACAACAATCTCTACAGGCATTATTCCATCAAATTCTTTTTCAAAGAAGCGGATATCCTTAAAGAACCCTGCTTTTTTCGGCATATCTTCAATAGGGCTTCCGGAAATCTCTATTTGATAAATGCCTATGATACTAACCACTAATAAAAGTATGGAGGTAATATAAACTGCTATCCTTTTCTCTCTTACGATATTCTCCATCTTATTTACAAAACCATCAATCCATTTTTTATTGAGGTGTTTCAAATGCTTCGTTTTGGGTAATGACATGAAGCTATACACGATTGGAATAATCAATAGGGATATTATGAATATGCCAAGAATATTGATTGAAGCGACTATACCGAATTCCTTTAATAGTTTACTATCAGTAATGATGAAGGTAGCAAATCCGGAAGCCGTGGTCATATTGGTCATCAAAGTGGCGTTGCCGATTTTTGAGATTACCCGTTGCAGTGATAGCGCTTGGTTGCCATGCTTTTTAACTTCCTGTTGGTATTTGTTTATTAAGAATATGCAGTTGGGAATTCCTATAACAATTATTAAAGGGGGTATTAAGGCAGTCAATACGGTTATTTCGTATTGCAATAATCCTAAAACCCCAAAGGCCCACATTACGCCAATAATCACGATGAACATCGAAATTAGAGTAGCACGGAAACTTCTAAAAAAGAAAAAGAATATCAGTGATGTAACACCGAGTGCAGCAAGTATGAATTTCCCGATTTCATCAATAATATTCTGGGAATTCATGGTGCGAATATAGGGCATGCCCGAAATGCGAACATCGAGCCCCGTTTCTTCCTCAAAATTGGCAACAAGACTCTTCAAATCCTCAAGGATAAAATCCTTACGAACCGAAGTGTTCACGATGTCCTTGTCCAGATACATTACGGTACGTATGGTTCTACTTTCCTTGTTATAAAGAAGGTTGTCATAAAATGGAAGGTCATTGAAAAGATGGTTCACTATAGTATCAACATCTTTTTGGGTAATGATCTCGGATTTTATGAGAGGCTCAAGAACAAATTCTTGTTTTTCCTTGTTTTTAATCAATTCCTGCAGGTTATCTGTTGAAAGCACAAAATCAACCTCTGGGAATGCCCCAAGTTGTTTACTTAATTTATTCCATCTATTAAAATTCAATGGCGAATAAAGTGCAGAGTCACTAATTGCGAATACTATGGTATTGCCCTCTTCACCGAATTGATTTAAGAAATTTTGGTATTCAATATTTATAGGATGGTCATCGGGTAATAAGTTGGCTTGGGAGTTGCTAAAGCGCATATTCTCCCATTGCATTGCTAAAAATAAAGTAATGGCAGCGATCACAAATAGAATCAAAATCCTATTTCTTAGGATTATTCGAGCGACTCTTGCCCAAAAGCCTTGTGTAAGTTTAGCGACCATCTAGGATTTTTACGAGCGCAAAGGTAAAGAATGATAGCTTGTCTTCCTAAATTGCGTCAATTAAATGAATCGTCATATTTTATTCAAAGAAAAACGACCCCTGAAGGTCGTTTTTTTATACATCTTTTTAGACTTTCATAATCTCGGACTCCTTGGCATGCAAGAAATCATCGATCTTTTTTGTGTATTTGTCCGTAAGTTCTTGAACATCCATTTCAGCATTGGATTTTACATCTTCTGATGCATCATCCAAATCCCGGATTTCGTTATTGGCTTCCTGCCGGGCATTACGAACACCAACTTTGGCATCTTCGGCCTCAGCTTTGGCTTGCTTGGCCAATTGCAGTCTTCGTTCTTCTGTCAATGGTGGTACATTGATAATTACAAAATCACCATTGTTCATGGGATTAAAACCAAGATTGGCGTGCATTATCGCATTTTCGATTTCTTTAAGCATACTTTTTTCCCATGGCTGCACAGATAAAGTTCTGCCATCTGGGGTATTGATGTTCGCTACTTGTGATAATGGGGTCTGTGATCCGTAATATTCTACCATTACAGAAGATAGCATAGCCGGACTCGCTTTCCCCGCACGTATTTTTACAAATTCTTTTTCAAGATGAAGAATAGCCGCATCCATACTTTCTTTGGTGGTGTCTAAAATGAATTTAATTTCTTCGTTCATAACCTAAGCTTTAAAATATCAATCTAACATAAATTATACCAAATTACAAATTCACTTTTGTGCCTACATTCTCCCCATCAAGTACCTTGAGCAAATTGCCTTTTTTGTTCATATCAAAAACGATAATCGGTAGTTCATTTTCTTGGCTTAAAGTAAAAGCTGTCGTATCCATAACCTTTAATCCTTTTCGCAGTACATCATTAAATGAAATGGAATCGAATTTGGTAGCGTCCTTATTTTTTTCAGGATCGGAGGTGTATATTCCGTCGACCCGTGTTCCTTTCAGGATTACATCAGCCTCTATTTCTATAGCGCGCAAAACGGCTGCAGAATCTGTGGTGAAATAAGGATTTCCTGTTCCACCCCCGAAAATAACCACTCTACCCTTTTCTAAGTGTCTCATGGCACGTCTGCGAATAAAGGGTTCTGCGACCTCATTTATCTTAATGGCCGATTGTAAACGGGTTTCAACGCCGGCAATTTCCAGTGCACTTTGGAGCGCCAGGCCGTTGATTACGGTCGCTAACATCCCCATATGGTCTCCTTGAACACGATCCATGCCATTACTGGCCCCTGCAAGTCCCCTGAAAATATTTCCACCTCCTATTACTATGGCTACTTGCA
Organism: Maribacter sp.; assembly: GCA_013001935.1. Classification (GTDB taxonomy): domain Bacteria; phylum Bacteroidota; class Bacteroidia; order Flavobacteriales; family Flavobacteriaceae; genus Maribacter_A. The sequence continues at coordinate 11,933 of JABDKZ010000273.1, read as the reverse complement.
TGCCCTTATTAACAACTTCTTTTATTTCCTCAGCATATTCAGCAAGTCTTTTTGGGTCTATGCCATACTGTTTTTCACCCATTAATGCTTCGCCACTTAGTTTTAATAGAATTCTCTTATAATGCATGCTGCGTTGTTGTTTCCAGCAAAAATAATCAAAAAAACCTTTGGAATTATTTTGGATAAGAGCATTAAAGTAGATTTGTCATTCAATTTTATGACTTGTTAATTTTACAAAAAGACAAATAAACTTGTCAAATAGTAAAATAAGTATTACTTTAGTTGAAAATTAAAATATGGAACTCACTTATTTATTACCCTACAGATTCAAGAAAGTTGGTTGGTCACTTTTTATTCCTTCTGTGCTATTGGGCTTACTTACGCTCATTTATGATTGGGCACCCGAATTTTTGGATGTAAATGTGTTTGGAATTTTTATTGATGAAATTGTGGGCACCAAAAAATATTTTGGCTTTGTGTTTAATAATATACTTAACGAGATTTTGGGGGTGCTTGTGATTGTAAGCGGACTTATGATTGCTTTCTCAAAGGAAAAGACAGAAGATGAACTTATTTCCAGGATTCGTTTACAGTCTTTGGTCTGGGCCACCTACTGGAATTATGGTATTTTAATACTGGCCTTTTTATTTGTTTATGATTTATCCTTTTTGTGGGTGATGATTTTTAATATGTATACCATACTTGTTTTTTTCATCATCAAGTTTAATTGGTCTTTGGTAAAACTTAAAAGGGAGCTGACTTATGAAGAATAGCATAAAGGTACAACGCGCCATAAATAATTTGACCCAAGCACAATTAGCAGAAAAGGCAAAAGTAAGTAGGCAGACCATTAACGCTATGGAACTTGGTAAATATGTGCCCTCTACGGTTCTCTCATTACGGCTCTCTCAAATTTTTAATATACCCGTAAATGAAATGTTCAGGTTGGAAAAATCTGATTGGGAATAAAAAAAACCGTCATACCAAATGCATGACGGTTTATATATAAAATCTGTTGCTAGTTTTAGCCTAGGGCTATTCTTGTAAATCCGGTAACCGTTAAATCGGCATCCACAGATTTTACATATTGTGCAACACTTTGCTTGCTGTCTTTAATGAAATCTTGGTTAACCAAAGTATTATCCTTAAAGAATCGTCTGAGCTTGCCTTTTGCAATATTATCTAACATTGCTTCTGGCTTACCTTCTTGACGCAATTGGTCTTTTGCAATTTCAATCTCTTTATCAATTACGGATTGATCTACACCTTCTTCGTTTAGGGCAACAGGGTTCATTGCTGCAGCCTGCATTGCCACATCTTTTGCAGCGACAGCTGCACCTTCTACAGCTGCAGAAAGGCCAGCCAAAGTTGCTATTTTATTTCCTGCGTGAATATAAGATCCAACAAATGGGGCATCTAGTTTTGCGAATCCACCAATTTCTATTTTTTCACCGATTACACCTGTTTGCTCTGTTAATTTGTCTTGTACACTTAAGCCATTGAAATCTGCAGCAAGAAATGCTTCCCTGCTGTTATAGCCCAGCGCAATATCGGCCAAATCATTGGCCAAACTTACAAAGCTGTCATTTTTCGCAACAAAATCGGTTTCACAGTTCAATGAAATGATAACTCCACTGGTTTTCCCGTCATTTACTTTAGCGATAGCTGCTCCTTCAGAGGATTCCCTATCAGCTCTTTTGGCAGCTACTTTTTGCCCTTTTTTACGAAGAATCTCGATTGCTTTTTCGAAATCCCCTTCTGCTTCGACCAAGGCGTTCTTGCAGTCCATCATTCCTGCTCCTGTGGTCTTTCTTAGTTTATTTACTTCTGCGGCGGTAATTTTAGCCATCTTTTTTATTGTTTAATAAAGTCATACGCATATGACAATGTTAGTACTTCTGATATAAATTTGCCAATGTGGCTATTCAACACCACCTTTAGTGTTGTCTTGCCATTCTTTAAGTTCGTCCCACTTATCGTCTGCAGCCATTTTAGACTGTTTTGGCCATGAAGTTGGGTCTAAATGTGCCAATCTTGAACTAGCTTCTGTCAAAACCTCCTTGATTTTGTCCGCTTTGGCTTTTGCCAATTTAGCATAGGTCTCCATGCCAGCATTGACCAATGCTTCGGCGGCTTTAGGTCCAATGCCTTCAATCTTTGTAAGGTCATCTTTTTTAGATGCACTTGCTTTTTTGGCCTTTGGAGGGGCAGCTTCTTTAGGGGTTTCTACTTTAACTTCCTCAACTTTTTCAACGGTCTTCTCCTTAGCAGCTGCCGGAGCCTCTGCTTTTACGGTTTTAACAGTTTCTGCCTTTGGGGCTTCAGCTTTAGGAGCTTCAGCTTTCGGTGCCTCGGTAGTTCTAGCTTTCGGTGCATCCCCTTGTCTTTCAGCCTTGCGTTCTGTTAAGCCTTCAGCAACGGCATCAGTTACTTGGCCCATAATTATTTCAATTGATTTGGAAGCATCATCATTAGAAGGCACCACAAAATCAATATCCCTTGGGTCACAATTGGTATCAACCATGGCGAAAATCGGAATATTTAGTTTTTGGGCTTCTTTCACCGCAATGTGCTCTCTCATGGTATCGACTATGAAAAGCGCTCCTGGAAGACGTGTCATTTCCGAAATAGAACCTAAGTTCTTTTCCAATTTTGCGCGTAAGCGGTCAACTTGCAAACGTTCTTTTTTAGACAAAGTCAGAAAGGTGCCGTCCTTTTTCATTCTATCGATGGAAGCCATTTTTTTAACAGCTTTACGAATAGTTACAAAATTGGTCAACATACCTCCAGGCCATCTTTCGGTAATGTATGGCATGTTCACTTTTGCCACTTTGTCGGCAACGATATCTTTAGCTTGTTTTTTTGTGGCAACGAAAAGTATTTTTCGGCCAGATGCAGCAATTTTTTTAAGGGCTTCATTGGCCTCGTCTAACTTAGCCACAGTTTTGTAAAGGTTGATAACGTGGATTCCGTTGCGCTCCATGTAGATGTAGGGCGCCATGTTGGGATTCCATTTTCTTGTTAGGTGGCCAAAATGCACACCTGCTTCCAATAATTCTTTTACTTCGACTTTCGCCATTTTAAATTTAGTTTACGTTCTTTTGAATTAGCAATGTCTGAGTGGTACCGTGCCAATAACACGGAGCCTCAAGCATTTAGATGCTAAACTAATTTACCCTGATAAGGATTCGTTTAATTGAATCGACATTTTTTCCATCGGAAATGGAAATAGGGATTTTTTAATTGTCTCGTTCCGAGACTTTCAATGAACAAGTTTTATACTGAACTCGTTTCAGTATATGTTTAATGTATAAATTGATGCTGAAATAAATTCAGCAAAATGATTAACGCTTAGAGAACTGGAATTTCTTCCTGGCTTTCTTCTGACCGAATTTCTTTCGTTCAACCATTCTAGGATCCCTGGTCAATAGTCCTTCTGGCTTAAGTGTTGTTCTGTTTTCCTCATCAATTTCGCACAATGCCCTTGAAAGTGCCAATCTGATAGCTTCGGCCTGTCCTGTGATGCCTCCACCGTAAACATTCACTTTAACATCATAATTGTCTTCAGTACTGGTTAATGCGAATGCTTGCTTAACTTTATATTGAAGCGTAGCAGTTGGAAAATAGTTGATTAAATCCCTTTCGTTTACAGTAATGTTGCCTTTACCTTCTGAAAGATAGACACGCGCTACAGCTGTTTTTCTTCTACCGATTTTGTGAATTACTTCCATTATTTAAGGTCTTTTAAATTAATTGCAGTTGGTTTTTGTGCTTCTTGATTATGGTCTGGTCCTACATAAACCTTAAGGTTTCTGAACAGATCAGCACCTAATCTATTTTTAGGAAGCATCCCTTTAACTGCTCTTTCAACAATTCTTCCTGGATTTTTATCAAGCATTTGTTTTACAGAAGTATGACGCTGGCCACCTGGATAACCCGTATAACGACTGTAAGTTTTCGTATCCCATTTATTCCCTGAAAGGGTTATTTTTTCAGCATTGATGATAACAACGTTATCTCCACAATCTACATGGGGAGTGAAATTAGGTTTATGTTTGCCTCTCAGTAATTTAGCAACTTTAGAAGCTAATCGTCCTAATGTCTCTCCTTCGGCATCAACCAATAACCACTGCTTGTTTACAGTAGCCGTATTGGCGGAAATAGTCTTGTAGCTTAATGTATCCACACTAATGTTTTTAAGAATTAAATACTTCAATCCCGTTAAATGGGGTGCAAATGTACAATTATTATGTAAAAATACAAATGCTGATATCTGATTATTTTTTTAGTTTAAAAATCAGGCAAAGGTACCGTTTTATTTTTCAATGTCGTGGGCAACGTTTTGCCCTTATTTTGTTAATAAAACCTTAAAAAATAAAGAAACTGTAACTTTTCATTTACAGTTTAGTCTTTAAATAACACATCAATCAATTATCTATCTAGGATGAGAGCCAGCCTAAACCTATTTTGTGCAATCTTAATTTGTCAAATGACAATACATGCACAGGATACAACCATGGTTTTACCAAAAAGAATATATACCACGAAAGCCTTGGCAAAAGAAAAACCACCGGTTATGGACGGCATAATGAATGAGGCCTCCTGGAATGTGGTTGAATGGGAGAATGATTTCATAGAGAGTAGGCCCGATGAGAACACTCCGCCCAGCAATCAGACCAGATTCAAGATCACCTATGATCAGAAGTACATTTATGTAGGTATTCAATGTTTGGATAGTATGCCTGAAAAAATAGTGAAAAGGCTTTCCCGTCGCGATGGTTTTGATGGCGATTGGGTAGGAATCTTCATAGACAGTTATCATGATAAACGCACTGCATTCGGGTTCATTGTCAGTGCTGCGGGAGTAAAAGGTGATGTATTCGAATCAAATAACGGGGGTAACGAAGATGATAGTTGGAATCCCATCTGGTATACCAAAACCTCTATTGATGCGGAAGGGTGGACGGCTGAAATGAAAATCCCTTTAAGTCAATTAAAGTTTGGAAAGTCTGTAGAGCAGGTATGGGGAATGGAAATTATGCGAAGGCATTTCAGGGAGGAGGAGCGATCCGTTTGGCAGCGCTTACCACCTGACACTCCAGGGTTTGTCAGCGAATTTGGCGAGCTGCACGGATTGTTGAATTTAGAACCGCAAAAACAATTGGAAATACAACCATATTCGGTCGCAAGTATAAAGACTTATGAGGCTGAGGAGGGTAACCCCTTTCGAGATGGTAACGATGGCAAATTAACAGCGGGATTGGATGCTAAAATTGGCATAACCAATGATCTTACAATGGATTTAACCATAAATCCGGATTTTGGACAGGTTGAGGCAGATCCCTCGGCCATTGCGTTGGACGGGTTTCAAATTTTCTTCCGTGAACAGCGCCCATTTTTCGTTGAAAATAAGAACATCTTTGATTATCGGATTTCATCATCCGAGGCCGGCAATACTTTTGGGTCCGACAATCTATTCTATTCAAGACGTATTGGCCGAAGTCCACAGGGTTATCCCGAGACCATGGATGGGGAGTTTGTTGACCAACCGGAAAACACCAATATCATTGGGGCCGCAAAATTTAGTGGAAAAACGAAGGATGGATGGTCGATTGGCGTATTGGAAAGTGTTACCGCCAAAAAGTACGCCACCATAGATAACAACGGGCAGCGGAGAAAAGAAGTTGTGGAGCCATTGACCAATTATTTTGTTGGAAGATTGCAGAAAGATTTCAATGACCGCAATACATTTGTGGGAGGGATTTTTACGGCTACAAATAGGGATAATCTAACCCAAGGGGTAGATTTCCTTCATTCATCCGCTTATTCAGGTGGGTTCGATTTCAAGCACCAATGGAATGAACGTGATTGGTATTTGGGGGGTAATATAATCTGGAGTCATGTAAATGGTAGTAAGGAGGCAATTCAGATAACCCAGGAATCCATCACACATTTATTCCAGAGGGTAGGTGCCGATCATGTTCAGGTTGACCCTAATAGAACTTCGCTTTCGGGTACTGGTGGAAATTTACAACTGGGAAAGATCGGCAATGGCCATTGGAAGTTTGAGACCGGCGGCACCTGGCGTTCCCCAGAGTTGGAAATCAATGACATAGGATTTCAAAGACGTTCAGATGACATACGCCATTATACTTGGATAGGTTATCAAACATTAAGACCCGATAACACCTTCAGAAAAGTAGGGATCAATTATAACCATTGGAGCGCATGGGACTTTGGAGGTAACCATAACAGTCTAATGTTCAATACCAATTCATGGCAAAACTGGAAAAACAATTGGTTCTCGAACCTAGGGTTTAATTATGAACCAATTTCATATTCGAATTTTGCGCTAAGGGGAGGTCCAAGGTTAAGGCAGTCGCTCGGGATTCGTTTTTGGAACGGCATTAATATGGACCGACGAAAAAAATTAAGGTTCAATTTCTTCCACAATGGCAATAAGGCTTTTGATGATTCATACCGCGCTTACAATGCAGAATTCGGCATAACCTATCAGCCGGTAAATTCATTGCGAATATCCGCATCTCCGGAGTATGGCATTAATAAGGATAAATTGCAATACATTGATAATTTAAATGTAAATGGTGAGACCAGGTATTTAAATGGAACGATCGATCAGCGAACCTTAAGTATGTCGTTCCGTTTAAATTATACGATAAACCCCAACCTAACAATTCAATATTGGGGACAACCTTTTATCTCTAGGGGCCGTTATTCCGAATTTAAGGAAGTAGTTGCGCCTTTGGCCAAAACCTTTGAAGGTAGAATTTCCCCATTCGCCGATAATCAAATATCTTTGGTTAACGGAGTATATGAGGTAGATGACAATCTCGATGGCAATACTGATTTCAGTTTTGATAATCCAGATTTTTCCTTTGTTCAGTTCCGATCAAATTTGGTAGTGCGATGGGAATATATCCCAGGGTCCGAGATTTTTTTGGTATGGTCCCAGGATATTACTCAATCAGGGGACTCCCAAGAAGGACTACTCGATGATCTTCAGGCAAATATTTTCAACAATGAAAAACCACAAAATATATTTCTAATTAAAGCAACCTATCGTTTTATCCTTTAGCATCGAAACTTTAACAGTAAATGCTGTTAATAATTGCTTAAAAAAGATGCCAACTGGAAAAGCCAAATTAATTTTGATTGTTTGCCAAGACTAAAAAGCCATACCAAATAATGTTAAAGCATATACTGACCCTCATTACATTAATTACCTCAATCCCCTTTTTATGTGCCCAAGATTCCACAAAAGTTGTTGCGAAACGTTCCTATAGGGCTATGTCGCTAGCTTCTGGGCAATCACTGGTTGTTGATGGGTTACTTGATGATAAGGGTTGGGAAGTTGCCGAATGGACTTCAGATTTTACCGAATTTGAGCCAGATAATGCGACCCCCCCGAAACAAAAAACCAAATTCAGGATAGTTTATGATGCTAAATTCCTGTACGTAGCTGTTAGATGCTATGATACGGAACCTTCCAAGATAGAAAAAAGACTGGCACGTCGAGATAATTTCGCAGGGGATTGGATCGAAATAAATATCGATAGTTATAATGATAAACGCACTGCATTTTCATTCACTGTTACTGCTGCTGGGGTAAAAAACGATGAGTTCATTTCACAGAATGGAAATAATTGGGATGAAAGTTGGAATCCTATATGGTACACGGCGGCCAATATTGATGAGGAAGGTTGGACTGCGGAAATGAAGATACCATTTAGCCAACTAAAATTTGGTAAGCAAAAAGAACAGATTTGGGGAATGCAGATGCATCGAAGATTATTTAGGGAAGAAGAAAGGTCTTTATGGCAACATGTGCCACAGGATACGCCAGGTTGGGTGAGTGAATATGGTGAACTTAGGGGTTTGATGGACATTCAACCACAAAAACAATTGGAGATTCAGCCATTTATGGTAAACCAGTTGGAAACATATCCCAAAGAAAGTGGCAATCCTTTCCGGGACGGATCCGATTTTATATTGAATGGAGGGTTGGATGCCAAGATTGGTATTACCAATGATTTAACCGTGGATCTTACCGTTAATCCTGATTTTGGCCAGGTCGAGGCGGATCCGGGAGCCATTGCTTTGGATGGTTTCCAGATATTTTTTGAGGAAAGAAGACCTTTTTTCGTGGAAAACAAGAATATTTTTGACTATGAATTCGCCGACCGGAACGATAATGTTTTTTATAGCCGAAGAATTGGCCGTAGTCCACAAGGAAGTGCTGCTTTAGCCGAGAATGAATTTGTAAATGACCCCATAAATACCACGATTTTGGGAGCCGCTAAATTTTCAGGTAAAACCAAGAATGGATGGTCCTTGGGCTTATTGGAAAGTGTCACAGGTAAAATGTTTGCCGAAATTGACTCTAATGGTGAAAGACGTAAAGAGTTGGTTGAACCATTGACCAATTATCTTATAGGTAGGGCTCAAAAAGATTTCAACAATCGAAATTCCTTTATCGGCGGAATCTTTACCGCAACCAATAGAAAATTGGAACCTAATCTCGAATTTTTGAGAACAGCCGCTTATACAGGAGGATTTGATTTTAAACACAATTGGAAGGAGCGAAATTATTACGTAGAAGGAAATATTGTAACCAGTCATGTTACAGGAAGCAAAGAGGCAATCACGAATACACAAACCAGTATTACCCATTTGTTCCAAAGAGTTGATGCCAGTCATGTAGAAGTAAATCCCGACCGTACCTCACTGACTGGCACAGGGGGAAAATTGGAAATAGGAAAAGCCGGTGGGGGAAATTGGAGGTATGAGTTAGGAGGCATTTGGCGCTCCCCTGAATTGGAACTGAATGATGTTGGTTTCTTAAGACAGGCCGATGAAATTAAACAATATGCTGAGGTAGAACGTCTTTTTTTAAAACCAACCGATTTTTATCGCAGGGCACGAGTAGGTATTGAACAATACACCACTTATGATTTTGAGGGTAATTTTAATCGCGTACAATACCAGATTGAGGGTTTCATCAACTATAAGAACAATTGGTGGACAGAGGTCGGTGCGGCGCATAAGCCCAGAATATTTTCAAATACGGTTTTAAGAGGAGGTCCGCGTTGGCGTTGGTCCGAAGAAAATTTTGGGTATTTGTTTTTTGGGTCAGACCAACGTAAAAAATTCAATTTCACTTTAGGGTACATCAATAGTCAGGCTGCCGAAAACAATTTTTCATTAGAGCGCTATGTGATGCGTTTTAGGTACCAACCTTTTGATGCATTTAGTCTTTCAGCAAGCATAGAATATGAGGAGAATCCCAATAAGACCCAATATGTGGATGAGCTAAGTTTTAATGAAACGCCCAGATATATTACAGCGAATATTGATCAAAGAACCTTTGCGACTTCATTGCGTTTTAATTACAGTATAAATCCTAATTTATCGATTCAGTACTATGGCCAACCCTTTATTTCTAGGGGTACATATACGAATTTTAACTACGTCAATAATCCTATTGCAGAAAAATTGGGAGATAGGGTAACATTGTATAATTCCAATCAGATATCGAGGCCGAATAATACGGGTTCATACCTTATTGATGAAAATTTAGATGGCAATACCGATTATGAAATACAAGACCCTGATTTTTCGTTCGTACAGTTCAGGTCTAATTTGGTTGCGAGATGGGAATACATACCTGGTTCTGAGCTATTTTTAGTTTGGGCCCAGGGCATTACTGGCTTTGGAGATCCCATGCAATCGCTAGGCAGTAATTTAGAGGCACAGATTTTGGATCAGAAAATGGACAATACTTTTTTGATCAAAGTAACCTATCGCTTCATTCTATAAGTGTCGACATCGTTTTTTTTATAATAAACTGCGCATTTTTGCGTTATGGCCAGTACAAACTGACAAAACTTAAAAATGATGCAACGTTATTCTTTATTTTATGTATTGGCCGCTTTTTTGATTTTCTCTTGTTCTTCGGACAAGATAGAAGAAGTCGTAGATGCCAGCTCAATTATCGGGACTTGGGACGCTACCGAGTTGATGATCAATAATGATACAGCTAGTGATGACGCTAAAAATGCAAGGGATATCCTGAACTTTTTAACGGCAAAGGACTGCTATATTCTCTCGTTCACTTTTAATAGTGATTTAACGGTTACCGGGTCTAACTCTTCAAATTATGTTGAGATTAGTGTGAATTCTGCAGGCACGGGATTAGAGATTCCTTGTCCTACTGAAAGCGATACTGAAGCCAGTACCTATACTTTTGACGGTATGGTTTTGAACATACTTGACGGAAATGGTGAAACGGTAAGCGTTGATGTTACCATTAATGGGGATGTAATGGCCGTCGATGCAGCGGATTTAGATATACCGAACTTTAACGATAGCGGAGAATTGATATTTATAAAAAGATAAGAATAGATCGTATTCTTAAGGAAGCCTTGACCCTGGGTCAGGGCTTTTATTTTTTATAAAATTTTGTCTTCACTTTTTGCTCAGCTGAGATGATGGTTACAAAGTATATACCTGCTCGCAATCTGGTTATTGGAATGTTCAATGCATTGTTCTTTATCGCCCACTGATGTTTTATCATTAGGTTGCCGTACACATCCAAGATATGTATATCGGCTTTAATACTGTTTTTAAGCCCAAGAATAGTAACTACATTGGTTGCAGGGTTAGGAAAAACCTTAATTTTTTGAACCGCTGTACTTTCTTGTTCTAACCTTGTATTCACATTTGTTTGGGCTAATCCCAAGGTGCAAATGAATAGCAAGATCAATGTGTAAAATGCGTTTCTCATTCCAATGGCAATTTTCTTTAGAAGAAAGCTCTAGTTAACTAGCAACGCAAACCATGTATAGATTAGTATACCATTGGGACAAGGAGACTTGATTTTGGCTAAGTTTTAACTAAGTAAGACTAAAGTAGGGTTTAGTGCGCTTCAAGCCAATTATTGCCTATACCCAATTCAACATCCAATGGTACGTCTAGTTTGTACGCATTTTCCATTTCGGATTTTATCATAGATTTAAGCTTATCCAATTCTGGCTGGTAAACATCAAATACCAATTCATCATGTACCTGTAAGAGCATCTTGGTTTTGTAATTGCCTTCATTTAGTTTTTTGTGGATGTTGATCATAGCAATTTTAATAATATCTGCAGCACTTCCCTGAATGGGTGCGTTCACTGCATTGCGCTCTGCCGCACCACGGACTATGGCATTGCTGCCATTTATATCCTTCAAATAGCGCCTTCTTCCCAAAACTGTCTGTACATAGCCGTGATCCCGTGCAAAATCGATTTGCTCACTTATATAGTTTCTTAATTTGGGGTAGGTCTTATAATACGTTTCAATGAGTTCCTTGGCTTCGGTTCGGGAAAGATCTGTCTGGTTACTCAACCCAAATGCCGAGACACCGTAAATAATTCCAAAATTCACTGTTTTTGCATTCCCACGTTGTTCCCTGGTTACTTCTTCCAGTGGAACATTAAAGACTTTTGAGGCCGTGGAAGCATGAATATCCTCCCCATTCTTAAAGGCTTCGATCATGGTAGTTTCTTTACTCAAAGCGGCAATGATCCTTAATTCTATTTGCGAATAATCTGCCGCTAAAAGCGTGTAATCCTTGTCCCTGGGAATAAAGGCTTTACGCACCTGACGACCGCGCTCCGTCCTAATGGGAATGTTCTGAAGGTTGGGGTTATTACTACTTAGCCTTCCAGTGGCGGCCACAGTTTGCATATAATCGGTATGTACGCGACCTGTGCTTTCTTCAACCTGATCCGGTAAAGCATCAACGTAGGTGCTTTTAAGTTTACTTAGACCCCTATATTCTAGGACATTTCGAATAATTTCATGGTCTTTTGAGAGGCGCGATAAAACATCTTCGGCCGTTGAATATTGGCCCGTTTTGGTCTTTTTGGGTT
>JABDKZ010000203.1 GCA_013001935.1 Maribacter sp. | reverse complement strand
CAAGTAATCTGATACCTCCATTTTCCACGGTATTACGAAGCATTAATAAATCTTTAAACTCCCATTGGTGATCTCCTGGCAATGGCAAGGAATCAAAATCTGTATCAATCAGGTTGTTTCTGTACATATTGAGAATAATCTCATCTACTCCCAGTTGCTTTATGAGTTTAAGCTTGTCTTCGGTAGGGTGCATGAATGACCCAAAGCCTGGGCGCATTGGCAAGTTGATCCATTTTTCGGTTTTTAAAATTCTTTTCACGAGGTTTTTATTTACTTGTATTCACTACACTGGTAGCTTCTTGTTTCATTAGTTTAATGGCTTTTCCTAAGGCCCCTGCTGCCCCAAGAAACGTATTTGAACCGTGTGGTTGGTGATCTTTAACCGAGTACCATTCATAAAAACCATCATTTTTTATTACTCTATCCAAAAAAGGCGCAATTTCCTGATAGGCCAGATCCAAATGTCCAGTTTTTATCATGGCCTCAATAGTCCTTCCGCCCCACCAGGTCCAATCCGCAGTATTGACATAGATGTAAGGGTCAACACCAGGATTAATGAAACTACCTTTTGGGTATGGAGGGTAATTGATAACCCCTATTGTCCTTGAACCTGTCAGCTCTTTTATGGCCAGTATTTTACGATAACTGATTTCGATTTCACTTTCAGTTAAAAAGCCGGCCAAGATTCCATAAACAGTGCCTCCCAGGTAATAAATTTCATCTTCGTCAAATCCTGAAAAAGGTGAATCTTCAAGATATCTATGTGGTATAAATTTCTGACGTTGATCATCCCACAAGTGTTTTCTCACGTTGACTGTAATTAGTTCCTTTTCCGTTTCCCACAGCTTGTACTTTGTCTCATCATCTTTGATCCATTCCAAAAATTTGTTAATAGCAAGAACATAAATGGCATTGTCATAAACATCAATACACCAATGGGTGTCTTCGGTAATAAAAACACCCCATGGACTTTCAGGTTGCACATCCGTCCAATCAACAGTAGTTGCACCAAAAAGGAGGTTGTATTCCTCAGAGTACATGTTCTCCTTTAAGAAATTCAGTGCCATTTCGCAACGTTCCAGAACCGTTTTACCGTTTTTTACTTCATCAAGAATTTGCTTATCCCCGGTAGCCTTAATATATCTGGAAATACCCAGTATCAAAGAAGATTCCTGGTCGGTTTCAACCGTATTTTTATGAGCCTTGTAAGCTGGTGCAGTCTCTGAATATATATAATCGTAACCAGCCTCAGTATCTATCTCTGTATACCCATCTACAATATTTCCATCTTGTCCCTGGAAATCAAAAAACAACAAAAGTCGCTCTTTGATTACTTCTTTAGAATTCACCTCCAGAGCTACCTCAACGAAGGTTGCAAAGTCCCGAATCCATGTCTCAGGATAATTACTCCCAGCCTTAAACTGTCCATTTTTAGCATTTAGAGTGTTTTTTGCCATCTTAAAAACAGAATCAAGGCGTTTGTCTTTGAGAATTATATCAGAAAGTTCAGATTTTTGAGGTTTGTTGGTATCAGAACAACCAATCATAATCGTTCCCAATACCATGCCTAAAACAAGATTTTTTATAATTTTCATTATTAATCAATAAGTTATTATTCACATGGTTCATGGTACAACCACTTCTTCCCCATAAAATTTGGTTGAGAGCAATTTACCTCCTTCGTACACTGAGAACGACTTGCGGTTCAATTGAATTCCGAATTTTCTGCCCTTCCAGATAATATTGGTCAATGTTGCTTCGCCAATGTCTTCGTGGTTAAACGGTTTTATGGTTAGTTTATCTTCATCCATTTTCACTCCGAAAGTCCCAAAAACAATGGCTTCTAACCCCGCGCCGGCCGAAATTTGTAAGGACATCGAGGAACGATCTTGTTCGGGGGTGTCAATTCGTGGATTCTGAGGCAGATATGGAAAATGCTCAACGTACCTACTATTTCTCTTTAGTACGTCCCAACCTTTACCGGCAAAACCTTTTTTATAAAGATTTCTGGAAATACGCCCTGGCATTCCTGCATATTGGCCACCACCGCCCCAATCGGAATCAATCAAGTCCCAATGCACGGAATCTCTTCGCGCAATCGAATACACACCATATTTTCCTAGAAATTCTCCTTCCTGTAAATGACTTACCAATCGATAAGCTTGATTATCTGGCAGAAAATCCGTTCCTAATAAATCGAATAAATGATAGGTCCAAATGGTTCCTTTGGTTCCGTCAGGATAGAGGTTATCATACCAACCCAAATCTTCATTCCACAGGTATTTATTCACGAGACCATTCAGTTTTTCGGCATCCTTGAAATAAATTTGTTTTAACTTTTTTTCATTTCGTTTGGCGGCCCAATCGGACATGGTATATAATAAATCAATGGTCAACGTATTGGTAATCGGAACAGCATGGTTATAACCATCGGTACGGATTTCTATGATTTTCTCAGTGTTATACCCCACGTCAATCAGTCCTAAATCATTTGTGTAATTGGTTTGAAGTTCATCTACCCAGCGTTGCATCCATTCCCAAACAGAAACTCCTGCTGCTTTCTCATTGAAAATAGAGTAATCACCGGTATGCCGAATGTAAGCTTCAATCATTATTTGCAATGCAAACGGTTCTTGAATGTATAGAATGTCCCAATGTGCCCCGTTCCAACCTACATAGGTTCTTTTTAACTGCACCTGTTCAAAGTCCGTTAAAATGGCGTTTTTAAGACTTTCTGGATCTAGCATTGCGATGACGTCCGAGGCATATGAAGTATCCCAACTTATAGTGTATGGCCATGTTCCCACCGCCCAAAAAACATCTGAAATATAACTTGGATTCTCATAGCGACTCATAAGTACCGAAAGCATACAACGGTAATAATACTCCTCAAGCTGCTTGTTGCTGCTTGAGAACTTAGGAAGCTTTTCATAGGCCCAAGACAACATATCACGGGTCTTTTTATCTGCACGTTCCATACGCTCCTTAATATCTGACTGTGAAATTTCAGGAGCTCTATCTTGAGGCTCATAAAACTGTACCGCAAAATAATAGGTTTCAGTCTCCCCCGGTTTTATATTGATTTCAAATCCCTTAGTACTAAAATCTTTAATTGATGATGATACTCTAACGTGCGCCAATTCACTTCCCAATGTATAAGTGTCAAGGGAATCCGCTTTATTTGAACCCGCTACCGCTCCCTCCTTCGAATAACGTTCCATAATCTCGGCCACTTGATTAGGAATGATTGTCATTTCCAAATTTCTTGAATTGCGATTGGTAAGCTTTAGTTTTATAAATACCTCATCATCATCAAAAGATACATTGGTCCAACTCTTTGCAGAAAAGCTAACCCATTTCTTGTTGTATTCTTTATGGAAGGTGGCCGTTCTGGTATATTGGTTAGGTTGCCATTTTTCGTCTTGGGTAACCATTATGGACGGGGAGTTTGGCCGAAAATTTGAGCCTAAAGGATCATAACTACCACCATCATCTATCCACGATTTCCACTTTGTAGGGACATCATCCTCTATTAAGCGGCCTGTGCCTTTATCAAAAAAGTTCAGATTGAATTCATATCGGGGAGACCCGAGGGGTAGGAACCAAATATTTGTAAATTGTGTTACACTGTATTGTCTTGGAGAAACAAATCCTCTATGGTTGAATAGCAGCACATGCTCATCATCAAACGAAATATGTTCCCTATCCATGGCATAATACTCTGGATCAGCAGGGGTAACAACTTTCTGGGACTGCATCTTTATTACTACGAAAAAAAAGGTAAAAAACAGTAGTATTCTTATCTGATTACTCTTGGGTTTTAATAACATATAACTTTTATTCAAAAATTTTCATCTTATCCTTTTCTACCTACAATAGATTAATTACGGCCTTCATATATCCCATGGCATAGGCCATACCTGCATACCATGGCGCATCACAGGTCATTTGTGGGGTATGATCGGGAATCAACACACCATTAAAATTGTTCTTCTTTAAGATTTTCAAGATTTTGAACATATCAATATCTCCTTCATCAACAAAAACCTCTTTGTAGTTGGGTACCTTGCCGACGATATTCCTAAAATGGATGTAGCCTATTCTTCCTTGTTTACTGTAGCTGTCAGTGGCATTATATACATCGCCCTGGGTCATTTCGGCTATGGAACCCAAACAGAACTCCAGATTATTGGCTGGACTCGGATTCATATCAATCAATTTCTGATACATCTCTGGTTGATAAACCAGCCTTGGTGTATTGCGTATATAAGCCATTGGTGGGTCATCGGGATGGGCAGCCATTTTTACTCCGGCTTCTTCAGCAACAGGTAAAATCTCGTCTAGAAAATACTGTAATCGGCTCCATAGTACAGCATGGTCAATTTTTGGCAAAGTGCCTTCAGGAGCATTTTCATCATAGACCATGTTCCAGACCATTCCATTAGGAATAGGGGTGTCGTCACTGCCATCCATTCCTACCGATACTGCAGACCCTCTGGCGAATTCGCCCTCTATACGGGCTGCAACGCCGGCCAACGAAAAATTATA
>JABDKZ010000191.1 GCA_013001935.1 Maribacter sp. | reverse complement strand
ATATAGCGGTGTGAACCTCGATAGTTTTATGAAAACCATAACCTTTCAAAAAATAACTACAGAGGGTATCCTGGAAATTGGCAAAACCATTGAAATAATGGCTGAAGCAGAGGGTTTACAGGCTCATAAGAATGCGGTAACATTGAGATTAAAACAATTAAAGGGATAACCATTGACTGGTCAAGTAAAGTCAAAACTAAGAGAAATTGAAGGTAAAGCGAATGTCAGAATTCAAAATAAATAGAATAATAAGGAAAAATGTCAAGGGCTTGAAACCGTATTCATCTGCACGCGATGAATATATTTCAGATGGAACACAGATGGTTTTTTTGGATGCCAATGAAAATCCGTTTGATAATGGGGTTAATCGCTACCCTGACCCACAGCAACGAAGCCTTAAAGTTGTTTTGGCACAGCAAAAAGGGGTAAGTGCCGATAATCTCCTCTTGGGAAATGGTAGTGATGAAGTGCTTGATTTGATATTCCGGGCCTTTTGTGAACCCTATAAGGACAACATCATAACTATGCCACCCACTTATGGCATGTATAAAGTTTTATCGGGAATCAATGCAGTTGAAAATAGGGAAGTACTGCTGACCAAGGGTTTTGAACTTGATGTTGACGGTATTCTACAGATTGTTGATGCCAACAGCAAGGTTTTGTTCATTTGCTCTCCGAACAACCCTACAGGAAATAACTTTGATGAAAAGAGTATTACCAAACTTTTAAATGAATTTTCAGGATTGGTTGTAATTGATGAAGCCTATATTGATTTCGCTGCGAATGAAAGTTGGTTAAAAAGATTAGGAGAGTTCCCTAATTTGATAATTACACAAACCTTATCCAAAGCGTATGGTATGGCCGGCATTCGATTGGGGCTATGTTTTGCCTCCAAGGAGATCATAGCCGTTCTGAATAAGATAAAACCGCCCTATAACGTGAATCAACTTACGCAAGAAAGGGCCTTGTCACAAATCTTGAAATCAGATTTAATTAAATTGGAAATAGTTGAAATACTAGAACAAAAGAGTGCATTACTTAAAGTTTTAAGTGAAATAGATTTCATTGAAAGGATATATCCTTCTGATGCCAACTTTGTGCTCGTAAAAGTTGATAATGCGAACAGAAGATATCGTCAACTTTTAGATAGGGGCTTAGTGGTCAGGAATAGAACAAATCAGCCTTTGTGTGAGAACACCTTGCGATTTACAATTGGGACCAAAAGCGAGAATCTAAAACTAATAAGTGCTTTAAAGGAATTAGTGTAATATGAAAAAAGTATTGTTTATTGATCGAGACGGAACCATTATCAAGGAAACTGCTGATGAACAAATAGACGCCTTTGAGAAAATGGTGTTTTATCCAAAAGTGTTTGCATTTTTGGGGAAAATAGCAAAAGAATTGGATTATGAATTGGTCATGATTACCAATCAGGATGGTTTAGGTACCGATTCGTTCCCAGAGGAGACCTTTTGGCCTATACAGCAATTTATTTTAAGATCTTTTGAGAATGAAGGGGTAGTTTTTGATAAGGTCTTTTTGGATCGTACATTTCCCCATGAGAATGCTGACACCCGCAAGCCTGGAACAGCATTGTTGACCTCTTATTTTTCTAAGGAGTATGATCTCGTGAATTCCTTTGTCATTGGGGATCGGTTAACTGATATGGAACTAGCTAAGAATTTGGGCTCTAAAGGTATTTTTATAAATGACAATACACAATTGGGAACTAATGAAATAACCGTGAAAAGAGAAGCCTTAAATGATGTAATTGCTCTTGAAAATAACGATTGGGAAAAGATTTATGAATTCCTGAAATTAAAAGATAGGGTGGCTGAAGTAACCCGTAAGACCAATGAAACGGATATTTACATCAAATTAAACCTGGACGGTACTGGAATTGGTGCTATTGATACTGGAATATCATTTTTTGATCATATGCTAGACCAATTAGCCAGACATGGACAAATGGATTTGGAGATTAAAGTGAAAGGTGATCTGGAAGTTGATGAGCATCATACCATTGAAGATACGGCAATAGCGTTGGGAGAAGTATTCTATAAGGGCTTGGGTAGTAAGTTAGGGATAGAAAGATACGGTTTTTGCTTACCGATGGATGACTGTTTGGCGCAGGTCGCTATTGATTTTGGGGGTCGTAATTGGCTGGTTTGGGAAACAGAATTTAAACGAGAGATGATAGGTAAAATGCCCACGGAGATGTTCAATCACTTTTTTAAGTCCTTTACAGATGGCGCGAAGGCTAATTTGAATATAAAGGCGGAGGGCGCCAATGAACACCATAAAATTGAGGCTATTTTCAAAGCATTTGCTAAGGCGATAAAAATGGCTGTTAAAAGAGATGTTGAAAAAATGGTCTTACCATCCACTAAAGGAATACTATGAAAATAGAAAGTTAAAGGTTAAAGGTACAAAGTATGCAAGATTTGAAACTTAGAACTAAAAATTTCGCTATTGATTGCTGGAGGTTTTGTAAAAAGGTTCCCAGCTCAAGAGAGCTTGATGCTTGGGTAAGGCAATTGATACGCAGTTCAAGTTCAGTAGGGGCAAATTATCGTGCATCTCAAAGAGCTAAATCAACAGCTGATTTTATAAATAAACTTAAAATAGTTGAGGAAGAAGTTGATGAATCGGCATACTGGCTTGAGTTGTTTATGGAAGTCAATAAAAAAGAACATCTTCAAATAAGGACCCTACATAAAGAGGCAAATGAAATTTTGGCAATAATTGTTGCTTCAATAAATACTGCAAGAATAAACCTGAGAAAACTATAGTGACTAGCAATAAAATGATAAAATCCAAAACCTTGTCCCTCGTACTTTTAATCTATACCCTTTTAATATGAAGATCGTTATTATAAATTACGGTGC
>JABDKZ010000186.1 GCA_013001935.1 Maribacter sp. | reverse complement strand
GGCCATACCGGCCATAACATCAACGGCATCTGCACCGCCAACACCAATAGCTACCATTCCTAACCCGCCAGCATTTACCGTATGTGAATCTGTTCCTATCATCATACCCCCTGGGAAGGCATAATTTTCTAAAACCACTTGATGTATAATTCCTGCACCAGGTTTCCAAAAACCAATACCGTACTTATTTGAAACCGATTCCAAAAAATCAAATACTTCAGCACTTGTAGTATTAGCCGCCTTTAAATCAGCGACAGCCCCACTTTTTGCTTGTATCAAGTGATCACAGTGTACCGTTGTTGGTACGGCAACTTTGGGCTTGCCTGCTTGCATAAATTGCAACAAAGCCATTTGGGCCGTTGCATCTTGACAAGCTATTCGGTCAGGGGCAAAGTCAACATAATCCTTACCACGAACAAAGGCCTTTGAAGGGGTACCATCCCATAGGTGGGAATATAAAATTTTCTCAGACAGGGTAAGTGGTTTACCGACAATCTCTCGAGCTTTGTCAACCCGTTTGGTCATCTTGGCGTAAACACTTTTAATCATCTCGATGTCAAATGCCATTATATAGAGTATTTATGGTTAAAGTAATTCAGCGAAAATAAGAAAATCCGTGTGGCAAATAAAATTTTTACACCGGGATTGCATCGATTTTCACAATTTGGTAAATATGGTATTGAAGTTTTGTAATAATGGTGGAAAAGTACCTGGATAACAGGCCTATTTGCATACAGGATTCAAAACAATCTATTTACAATATCCTCCTCTGTAATTCCTTCAGCCTCCGCTTTGTAGTTTCTAATAATGCGGTGGCGAAGAATACCCATAGCCACGGCTTGCACATCCTCGATATCGGGTGAAAACTTACCATTGATGGCAGCATGGGCTTTTGCGCCCAAAATAAGGTTTTGAGAGGCCCTGGGTCCAGCTCCCCAATCCAGGTATTGCTTTACAAAATCTGGTGCTGATTCTAGATTCGGCCTTGTGTTGTTGACCAAGGTAACAGCATAATTTACAACATTATCAGGCACTGGTATTCGCCGTACAACATGCTGCACCTCTAAAATTTCTTCAGCATTGAACAGCGGATTAATTTGTATAGTATCGTCAGAAGTGGTTGATTTTACAACGGCGATTTCCTCTTCGATTGAAGGGTATTTTAATTCAATAGCGAACATGAAACGGTCAAGTTGAGCTTCCGGAAGTGGATATGTCCCTTCTTGTTCTATCGGGTTTTGTGTTGCCAAAACAAAATATGGCAACTCTAACCTGTGCTGTTTACCGGCTATTGTCACCGCCCTTTCCTGCATAGCTTCCAATAAAGCTGCTTGCGTTTTAGGTGGTGTCCTGTTTATCTCATCGGCCAAAATGATATTTGAAAAAACGGGGCCCTTAATGAATTTGAAATTTCGGTTTTGATCTAGAATTTCACTGCCCAAAATATCACTGGGCATTAAATCGGGGGTAAATTGTATTCTTTTAAAGTCGAGACCTAAAGTTTGGGCAATGGTATTTACCATCAAAGTTTTCGCCAGACCTGGAACACCTATCAATAACGAATGGCCGCCGGTATAAATAGACAATAATATAAGGTCTATTACATCTTTTTGACCAATAATGACCTTTGCTATTTCTTGTTTTAAGGCAGCGTGTTTTTGTACTAAGTTTTTTATGGCGGTTACATCTGACATGTTCTTACTCCTTTACCCAGTTATTGGCAAAATCACAACCCTTGTTAGCTTCGTTAACACTTATATACGTTTCATCAATATGCTCTTTCATCCACTTTTTAATGGCTTTGTATTGCTTCTCGGTAAGTGCTAATTGTTGAATTCTTGAATAATCCCTAGCAAAATCAGCTACGTGTTCATCGTATCTATTGGTAACATTCAGAAGTTTGTACTTTGGCCCACCTCCTCTAGGATCTTGCTCCAGTAGAGGGTATGATATTTCATTATCCTTTAAATTTCTTACTTGATTATAAAGCGTGGGGTCCATTTTGGTCAGTTCAAACCTTGAATCATAAGTAATAGGATTCCTTAACAGCCCACCATCAAATTTTGTTTCTTTCTCATCGGAAAAATTTCGAGCAGCTTCTGCAAATGTATATTTGCCCTCTGAAATATGCTTGCGTATTGAATCCAATTCAGTTTTCGCTTCATTCAATGCATCTTGGGAAATCTCGGGAACAATTAAAATATGGCGCAAATCAAGTTCCTGGCCCCTTATTTTTTCTATATATATTAAATGGAAGCCGAACATCGTTTCAAAAGGTTCAGAAACTTCACCTTCCTGAAGACTAAAGGCAACATCCTTAAACGTCTTATCAAAACCTGTGTCCTTCGTTATGCTGTAAAAACCTCCCTTGGATTTTGAACCTGGATCTTGGGAATACAAAATGGCCTTTACACTAAATTTTGCATCGTTATCCTCAACATCAGCTTTGATCGTATTTAATTTATCTATGACCTTGCTCTTTTCTATGTCTGTGGCCTTTGGTTGTTTTATAATCTGTGAAATTTCAAGTTCAGCTCCAAATACAGGGCGTTCATTTTCAGGGATTTTATTAAAGAACTGTCGTACCTCTTCTGGGGTAATTTCAATTTCTGAGACGATGCTACCCTGCATTTTTTCAGATAACATCCTTAATTTATTGATTTTATTAATATCCTCCCTTAGACTGGCTTCACTTTCCTTTTTAT
>JABDKZ010000178.1 GCA_013001935.1 Maribacter sp. | reverse complement strand
ATATTCCCGACAATGTGTTTTACGATTTGTGAAATGCTATTATCTTCTTCTTGATATTGCCAAAGAAAATCTGATTCACTCAACTGAGCGAAGGTCTTATCTCCCATACTTTTGTAGCGATGGAATTCAAAAAGTACACTTTCGAGATAATTTTTGCCAAAGTCCATTTAAGTTATTTTTTGGCTCTATTGACTTTTTGCGGGAACAAATTGTAAGGCAGCACCATTAATACAATGCCTTTTACCGGTAGTTTTTCGGGGACCATCCTCAAAAACATGGCCTAGATGGCCTCCACAAGTCGCACAATGTTCTTCGGTTCGCTTATATCCTATATCATAATCTACATCGTAAGCAACATTACCCACAATTTCCCTGTCAAAACTAGGCCAGCCCGATCCAGAATCATATTTGTGTTCACTTTTAAACAGCTGGGTTTTACAAGCGGCACAGACATAGACGCCCTTTTTTTTGTTATTTAATAGAACACTTGTGCCAGCAGTTTCTGTTCCGGCTTTTCGCAGCACATAGTACTGCAGGTCTGTAAGTTGCTGACGCCACTCCGCATCGGTTTTAACCACAGTGTATACAACCTTTTTTTGCTCAGACTTATTTTTGGTTATTGACTTTTCTTGGGAGTTTCCTTTGCAACCAACCAAGGCAATACATAAGGCGAAAATTAGCTTCTTTATCATATTTTTTATTTTGGATATTAGACGGCCGTTTTTTACAATCCTTTCAAATATAAAACACTTAGGTTTTGCAATGCACTAAGGTTTTGTTAATCATTTACTTAAATGGTATGCAAAAAAAAACCCGCTGAAATACAGCGGGGTCTATTAATTATAAATATGAATTAATTCAATTTTACTTTTTGAACATCTTTCTCTGTGACACCAAGGGTGGCCATTACAGCCTCTATGCTGGATTTGTCTAATTTTGATGCAGCAAATTCGGCAGGAAGAATTGCGATCCTAAAAACCTGGGCATCGGTATCACCAGGAGCGAGGGTAATTAAATCAAAATCGGCCTCCAAAAATATGCTTACATCAAAAAAGGTGTAATCGTAATTGTACTGCAGTATTCCCTGGTCCAAAAGACGGGTTTGTGGCAGTAACCTCCATATATCAACAGGTTCTCCATTGCCATCTTCAGTTTGCTCCCATAGTATATAAACGAGCACTACATCGGTCTCAAAAACTTCAACGGTTTGTGGAAATTCGTAAAAGATGAAGTAGTCGTCAGGGAGGAAATCACCTTCTATGTCAATGACTTTTCCTAAAATGTTAACTCCGTCCTGTCCGTCCCTTCCATCATAACCTGGAGGGCCTATCGGGCCTTCACAGGATATTATGAAGATAGATAAAAGTACAGTGAGTACTATGCTAATTTTTCTCATAACTATGGTTTTAATTGTTCGTTTGTTTTAATATTTATAGTTTGTTTCAAAAAGCGTTCCATTTTTTACCAAACTTGTTTTTTTTTGAAAAGAAAACCTTTGAGAAGTAAAGTAAAGACTTAATTATCATGCCTTTTAGGTAAAGTTGATTAGTTTTGCCAAAAAATATAACCGTAGTATGTCAAAAGTTATTGCACACTCCCTTTTTTCGGATTTCGATATTAATTTATTCAAATCAGGCAAACACTTTAAATTATATGAAAAACTTGGGTCCCATACCATTGAGGTCAATGGGGAAAAAGGAACTTATTTTGCGGTATGGGCGCCAACGGCCAATGCCGTATCGGTTGTTGGTGACTTTAACGAATGGCAAAGTCACGAACACCAACTCAACGTACGATGGGACGAAAGTGGGATTTGGGAAGGGTTTATTCCTAATATAGGTAAAGGAACACTTTATAAATACAACATACATTCAAACAACTTTGGAATTGTTACAGAAAAAGCTGATCCATTTGCAAAATATTGCGAACATCCACCAAAAACGGCTTCGGTAGTTTGGGAAGCCGATTATAGTTGGAAAGATAAAAAATGGATGGATACACGTGAATCCAAGAATGGATTAGACAGGCCCTATTCTGTTTATGAAGTGCATTTAGGATCATGGAAACGGAAAAAAAACAATGATTTTCTTTCCTATGAAGAGCTTTCTGAAGATTTGGTTAAGTATGTTAAGGAAATGGGCTTTACACATGTAGAGTTCATGCCGATCATGGAATTCCCTTACGACCCATCTTGGGGGTATCAGCTTACCGGCTATTTTGCGCCAACCTCTAGATTTGGGAATCCCGAAGAATTTAAACTGTTGGTTGACAAATTACATCAGAGTGGTATTGGTGTTATCCTTGATTGGGTGCCCTCACATTTTCCCGAAGATGCCCACGGCTTAGGATTCTTTGATGGTTCTCATTTATATGAACATCCTGACCGAAGAAAAGGATATCATCCTGATTGGAAAAGTCTTATTTTCAACTATGGCAGAAACGAGGTGCGTGCATTTTTAATAAGCAATGCATTGTTCTGGCTAGATCAATACCATATTGATGGGTTAAGGGTAGATGCAGTGGCTTCCATGCTTTATTTGGATTATTCAAGGGAAGATGGCGAGTGGGAACCCAATATGTATGGTAATAATGAAAATTTGGAAGCTATCTCTTTCATAAGGGAATTGAATGAAACGGTGTATGGCAGTTTTCCAGGAGTACAAACTATAGCTGAGGAATCAACAGCATTTTCAGGGGTATCAAAACCAGTGAGCATGGGTGGACTTGGTTTTGGTATGAAATGGATGATGGGTTGGATGCATGATACCTTGGAATTCTTTAAGAAAGAGCCAATTTATAGAAAACACCATCAGAACGACATTACCTTTAGCATGACCTATGCTTTTACAGAGAACTTTATGCTCCCGTTCTCCCACGATGAAGTGGTGTACGGAAAGCAATCACTTTTATATAGAATGCCAGGCGATGAATGGCAACAGTTTGCCAATCTACGATTGCTCTATGGCTATATGTTCACACATCCAGGAACCAATCTGATATTTATGGGCGGTGAGTTTGGACAGTCTTCTGAATGGAATTATAACCAGAGTTTGGATTGGCATTTGACCCAATATGATTTTCATTCGGGCATTCAGAATTTAATAAAGGACTTAAATAAAATTTATAGGACATATCCTGCGCTATATGAGAAACAATTTGGCGAAGAAGGCTTTCAATGGATTGACTATGGTGATGCTGAGAACTCTGTTTTGACCTTTATCCGGAAAGGTCATGACGAGAAAAACAATCTTATAATTGCTGCCAATTTTACCCCTGTCCCTAGGGAGAATTATAGAATTGGCGTTCCGAAATCGGGCCCGTTGAAAGAAATATTTAATAGTGACGCCAAAAAGTATGGCGGCACTGGATCAAAAAATGCTGGGGTGAAAACTGAAAAAAAGCCATGGCATAGTTTTGAGGAATCATTTGAAATTACGGTTCCAGCCTTAGGAATTGTTATTTTTCAATAACCTGATCTAATTAATCACAATTGTTTACTATTGGTCGCTTTTTGTTTCACAGTTACACACTAATGTGCTTATTTTGCGGCTGTTTAAATTTTAACCGGCTATGATTACCAATACAGAATTAGAATATAAAGGGAACCTTTATCCCAACCACATAATAGATTTCAAGCAAGATGTAGATAAGTTCTATTTCACCACTGCCAATGGTGTAATCTTGCAGATTACGGTCTTGCGTAACAGTGCCTTGCGGTTTAGATATGCTACTGAAGAGGTCTTTCAACCAGATTTCTCCTATGCTATTAGTGAAAATGCAAGTAGGGGCTACAATACGTTGATAGTTAGTGAAACGAAAACAGAATATTTAATTGAGACCAGCAAGATAAAGGTATTGGTAGATAAGAAATCCCTTCGCATCCAAATCTCGGATTTAGAAGGAAATATTATCAATGAGGATGAAATTGGTTTTCACTGGGAAGAAAACTATGAATATGGTGGTAATACCGTAAAAATGAGTAAGATTACCCAAAATGCCGAGAGCTATTACGGTATGGGTGATAAGGCTACCCACTCCAACTTAAAGGGCAAGAGAGTCCATAATTGGTGCACAGATCAGTATGCCTATGGAAAGGATCAGGATCCTTTATATAAAGCCGTTCCTTTTTACTGTGGTCTCCACAAGAATATCGCATATGGCATTTTCTTCGATAATACCTTTAAAACGCATTTTGATTTTGCGCATGAACGTAGAAATGTTACCAGCTTTTGGGCCGATGGCGGTGAAATGAACTATTACTTTTTCTATGGCCCTGAAATGTCTAAGGTAATTAAGGCCTATACCAATTTAACAGGTACCCCCGAGCTGCCACCTATGTGGGCCATGGGATACCATCAGTCTAAATGGAGTTACTTTCCTGAAAGTAATATAAAGGCATTGGCTAAGCAATTCAGGGACTTGAAGATACCCTGTGACGCCCTGTACCTGGATATTGATTATATGGACGGATTTCGTTGCTTTACCTGGGACAAGAAAAAATTTCCGGACCCCAAGCGAATGATCACTGAATTAAACGAAGACGGTTTCAAAACAGTGGTTATGATAGATCCAGGAATTAAAATAGATAAGGAGTACTCCATTTACCAAGAGGCTATGGAGAATGATTATTTCTGTAAACGTGGTGATGGGCCTTATATGCGGGGTAAAGTTTGGCCTGGGGAATGTCATTTTCCTGATTTTACCAATCCTAAAGTACGCGAATGGTGGGCAGAGCTTTACAAGGAATTCATGTCGGAACTGGGTGTTCATGCCGTTTGGAATGATATGAATGAGCCAGCGGTCATGGAAGTACCGTCTAAAACAGCACCTTTGGATACCCGACACAATTATGACGGTTACCCTTGTACCCACCGGAAAGCACATAATATTTATGGTATGCAGATGGTCAGGGCTACTTATGAAGGCATTAAGAAATATGTGTATCCAAAAAGACCATTTGTAATTACAAGAGCGGCATATGCTGGCACTCAACGGTATTCCTCTACTTGGACTGGGGATAATGTGGCCACATGGGAACATCTGTGGCTAGCCAATGTACAAGTACAACGAATGTGTATGAGCGGAATGTCTTTTGTTGGTTCCGATATTGGTGGTTTTGCGGAACAACCCAATGGGGAATTATTCGCCAGATGGATTCAACTCGGAATTTTTCACCCCTTCTGCAGGGTACATTCCAGCGGGGATCATGGCGATCAAGAACCTTGGTCTTTTGATAGTGACATTACTGATATTGTAAGGAAATTTATTGAATTGCGATATGAGCTATTGCCCTATTTGTATACCATGTTCTGGAGATATTCAAAAAATGGAGACCCTATGTTGAAACCATTGGTCTATTTTGATCAAGAAGATCCACAGACCCATTTTAGGACCGATGAGTTTATTTTTGGAGAACAAATATTGGTCTGCCCGGTACAAGAACCAAACGCCAAAGGAAGGCGCATGTACGTTCCAAGAGGAAAATGGTACAATTATTGGAATAATGAAGTTGTTGAAGGTGGGAAAGAACAATGGGTAGAAGCCGATATTGACATTATACCACTTTTTGTAAAAGAAGGTTCTATCATACCCAAATTTCCTGTTCAACAATATGTGGGGGAGTTGGAGATTAAAGAACTTGATTTGGAAGTCTATTTTAGAATAGGTACTCAAAGCTCAACGGTTTATGAAGATGAACAGGATGGGTATGACTATAAAAAAGGACAATATAGCTTGAGAAATTTCAAATTGAATGGAAAGGAAAATAGTCTTGTGATCCAGCAGTTCAAGGATGGTACTTT
>JABDKZ010000169.1 GCA_013001935.1 Maribacter sp. | reverse complement strand
TTCTCAAGAGCCAATACTTCTAAATCGGCCACTAGCTCATATAAGTCTTTCGCCTCAAGATAGTTTAACTCGGCAATAATGAATCCCCGATTGGGAATGGCTTTGATAAGCTTAGATTGCTGTAATTGAGTAAGCGCCTCCCGAATAGGGGTGACACTCACGTCTAATTTGCGCGCTAGAGCTGCAAGGTTTATTGTTTTACCAGGCTCTAATAGCCCATTGGTCATTTGGTCCAGTAAATGACTTCGTACTTGATCACGTAAGATTATCTTGGAAATCATACCTCTAAAATAGTATATCGTATACGATTTAACGAAAAAAATGTAACTGTGGTATATAGCCAACCTGATATTTTTTTAATTCATCGCCAAATCATAAAAATTGCCACTTAAATTTCATTTATCTATTATTGAATTATTCAAAATAGAGGTAACTTAGTTACAATTATGAACAACCCATATTTAGGCCTTTTGGTAGGCCTCATATTCTTACAGGGGATTGCCCAAAAGAAGAATGAATCTTTTAGGTTGAATATTCGTAAAACAACAGCTACCATAGTTATCGATGGGGTAGGCGATGAACTCGCCTGGAACAATACCGATGTGGCCAAAGATTTTTTTATGGTATTACCAATGGATAAAGGAAAGGCCATCGAAAAGTCCGAAATCAGGATGGCCTATGATGATAAGAATATATACCTTTTGGCTACTTTTTATAATAGTCGTTCCGGTAAGAATATTGTTAAATCGTTAAGAAGGGATTTTTCATTTGGTAAGAATGATAATTTTTTACTTTTTTTAGATCCATTCAATAATCAAACTACGGGTTTCACTTTTGGCTCTAATGCGGCAGGTGCGCAATGGGATGGAACCATGTTCAGCGGGAGTAATGTTGATTTGAACTGGGATACGAAGTGGGTGTCAAAGGTAGTGAGCGACGATGAAAAATGGGTTTTTGAAATGGCGGTTCCTTTCAAGTCCATTAGGTATGAGGATGGAGTTAAGGAATGGGGGATTAATTTTAGCCGGTTGGACCTTAGGGCAAGTGAGAAATCGAGCTGGACACCAATACCTCGGCAATTTCCTACTTCTTCATTAGCATATTCTGGAGTATTGGTTTGGGATGAGGCACCGACCAAAGCAGGAACAAATGTATCGCTAATTCCCTATGCCCTGACAAGTGTTGACAGCGATATTGAGGGCGAAACAACTTTTAACAAAAAGGTTGGTGGTGATGTCAAGGTAAGTCTTACATCATCATTGAATCTTGATTTAACGGTTAATCCGGATTTCTCCCAGGTCGAAGTAGACAGGCAGGTTACCAATTTAGACCGGTTTGAACTCTTTTTTCCAGAGAAAAGACAGTTTTTCTTAGAGAATGGGGACTTGTTCGCCAGTTTTGGGTATCCAACCATACGTCCCTTCTTTTCACGTAGAATTGGTCTGGGAGTACCTATAAAAGCAGGGGCGAGAGTCAGTGGCAACCTCAATGAAAAATGGAGGTTAGGACTTATGGATATGCAAACGGCAGCAGTAGATGAAACGGGCCTCCCCAGTCAGAACTTTGCGGTACTATCTTTACAGCGAAAAGTATTTAGTAGGTCAAGTATTGGCCTAATGATAGTAAACAAAGAATCATTCAAGTATCCCCAAAAGAATGATTCGATTATGGAATTGTATCCAAAGTTCAACAGAAATATCGGTGTAGAGTACAATTTGGCCTCATCAGATAATTTGTGGAACGGCAAGGCATTTGTATTAAAATCGTTCTCGCCCACTGATAAAGGGAATGGTATTACGCAGGCTGCCCATCTGGAATATAAGAGTAGAAAATGGAAATGGCGTATCCAAGAGTCATTCGTTGAGAATAGTTATACTGCCGAAGTAGGTTTTGTGCCTAGAAATGGGTATGTGAATCTGCAGGCAGAAGTGGGGCATCTTTTTTTTCCCAAAGCGGGTACTATTTTGAGTCATGGTCCTACCTTGAACAGCAATTATTTTTTCAATGAAAGTTTTAAACGTACCGATAACACAAGCTATCTA
Organism: Maribacter sp.; assembly: GCA_013001935.1. Classification (GTDB taxonomy): domain Bacteria; phylum Bacteroidota; class Bacteroidia; order Flavobacteriales; family Flavobacteriaceae; genus Maribacter_A. Next base: position 1,403 of record JABDKZ010000169.1, on the reverse strand, counting down.
CTATATTCATTTGCCTTTCGAGACCGGAGCAACTTGGATTTTTTCATTTCTGATGATTTTGTAGAATTATTGGAACCATTTGACCCAACGCGTTTGGGCAAGGAAGAGTTGGCAGCCGGCACACAACACCAATGGAATGCATATGGATGGATGTATGAATCAAAACCGCAAAGCCTTTTAACCTATTCCTTCAATGCTCGCTTTGGTGGATATTACGAAAATGGTAACCGTACAAGTCTAACGACTGAATTGGGTTATCGATTTCAGCCCTATGTAAGTCTAAGTACAAATTTCAACTACAATCGTATTAAAATGCCAGCGCCTTGGAATACGAATCAATTTTGGCTTATTGGATCTGAGTTAGATGTCACATTCACGAACAAGCTATTTTTTGCCACACTTTTTCAGTATAATGAACAATCTAAAAATTTCAATTTGAATTCGAGGTTCCAATGGCGTTATAAACCTGCTTCTGATTTGTTCATTGTTTACACCAATAACCATCTATTACCGCCATTTTCTGGAAGAACTTGGTCGCTCACCTTGAAACTTAATTATTGGTTTAACCCATAGAAGGATAATTTATACCATATCGGCTACAATTTTTAAGTTCCACTCCATTTTATTAATAGCATTTTAGTATTTTTAAAGGATTCTTGAATCATTCCATTATTTAAATACGAATACATGTTTTACAACCAAAAAGAGAGCCTACGGTTAAGACTATTAATCTGTTTTATTCTTCTTTCATTTTCTTCGATCTATGCCCAAGAAGACATTCTTGAAGCATTGAACGAAATAGCCATTGTAGACCAAAAGGTAATGATGCCAATGCGCGATGGTATTCGCTTGGCAACAGATATCTACAGACCAAAATCAAAAGAAAAAGTACCTATTATTTTCTCTAGAACACCTTATAATTTTAATTCTTGGGGAGATGGGGAACAACGCACAAGAACGGCTCAAAGAGCCTATGAGGCGGTTAAGAGAGGCTATGCCTATGTGGTTCAAAATGAACGCGGACGGTATTTTTCGGAAGGCGAATGGGATATTCTGGGCACGCCCTTAACAGATGGCTACGATGCGTTTAGTTGGATGAAAGACCAAGAATGGTCTAATGGTAAGATTGGGACATTGGGATGTTCTTCAACCGCCGAATGGCAAATGGCCGTGGCCGCACTCGACCATCCATCGCATGCAGCAATGGTTCCCCAAAGTTACGGGGCAGGTGTTGGTAGGGTTGGTGAATATTTTGAGCAAGGGAATTGGTACCGTGGTGGTGTAGAACAATTGTTATTCTTTGCTTGGTTGTATGGTGTTGAACACGATAAGTTCAAACCACGAATCCCAAAAGGGGCTACCCAGGAAGATTTAATAAGAATATCAAGATTTTATGATCTGGC
>JABDKZ010000125.1 GCA_013001935.1 Maribacter sp. | reverse complement strand
TTTTGACCAATTCTTTTGGTCCTGTTTCGGCATTGGTGACATTGCATCGACCACCACCTGAAATCTTCACTTTTTGGAGTACTTCCTTACCTCTTTCTAAAATCGCAATAGTAAGATTGGCGTTAGCCTCAGCTATATTGATGGCCGCATAAAACCCCGAAGCACCGCCACCCACTATAAGTACATCGTACATTATTGTAAGCGTTCAGGGTAATTGGTAATTATACCATCAACAGCATATGATTTTACAAGTTCTATATCAGAGGGCTCATTAACCGTCCAAGTATATACTTTAAAACCTGCCTCCTTAATTTTGGCTGTAACCGCTAAATCTAATTTATTAAAATTTGGATTTATGGCTTCCGCATTTAATTCTTTGGCAATATCAATGGCATTCAACGGATTCTTTTCTGTTAAAATCGCAATGGGGATATCTTTGTTCAATCCCCTTAGTTCCCTTAATTCTTCCCATCTAAAACTTGAAATCAAGAAATTATCTAAAGACCAACCCCTTTCTTTAACATAGTAGCTGACAATGTGGTTTACAACATCTGCAGTATTAGCACCCTTTAGCTCAATATTTAAACGAACCTTATTGTCTATTAATTTCAATACATCCTGAAGAATTGGAATTCTATGGTTACCATCCAATATCAATTTTCTCAAGTCAAAAAAATTGTACTCTTCTATATTGCCTCCTCCATTGGCGAGACGATCTACATATTGATCATGAAAAACAGCAACTTCCCCAGTTTTTATTCGAAATACATCTATTTCGATCATATCAACTTTTAAATCCAGTGCCATTTGAATCGAGGCCATAGTATTTTCGGTTTCATGCCCCATTGCCCCTCTATGTCCGATTATCAATGGTTTCTCTTTCATATTACAACTTTGTAATAAAATTAAACAAAGTAAAAGCAGCGGAATTCTTGTAAAATATTTCATAGAAAATAAATAATTCATCAAATATACAAATGGCACTACTATTTGAAAAAAGATATGGATTAGATTATTATAGTTTTTGACATTGTTCTTTTATAATCTGCCAAGCCACTTGCAGCAAGTGACTGAAATTGAATAAGCAATCGAAAAGTCTATGCTATTTGCATTACCTTTTTTCAAAGAATTTTCAATATAATCGATTCCAAGGGTTCAATTTCAATCCTGATATTTCCAATTCCATCTTTAACTTCCAGCAAAGCATTTTTCTGGTTATATAATTGTTCCATAGTTTCAAAAGATCCTTCCGTTAAATCCCAACTATTGATGATGTCATTTGGTATTTTTAGTTCAAACCCATAGTTTTCTTTAGCATCAAAATTTGCGACTATAACCAATTTTTCGTTTTCAGACCAGCGCGCATAGGATAACACGCGATGGTTGTAATTTTCAGTGTGGTCCCTATTGTAATAATGAATGTCTTGATAATTGCCTATTAGGGCCTCACTATTTATTGTAAAGTTGAGCAGTCTTTTATAAAAATCCCTAAGGTCTTTTTCTTCTTTGGACAGTTGGCCTCCATCAAATTGTTTATTATTTACCCAGCGCTGAAGGTGGGGAACTCCAATGTAATCAAAAATTGAAGTTCGCGTAGGCTGTCCAAATCCAGCATGTTCATCCCCTGGCTCCCCTACTTCTTGTCCAAAATATATCATTGTTGGTGAAGTGCTGATCGTTGCTGAGACAACCATAGCAGGTTTTCCCCTATTGGCATCACCCGCAAAATCAGGGCTTGCGATTCGCTGCTCATCATGATTCTCAAGAAAATGAAGCATGTGGTGCTCAATATCCTTTAAGTTTTTCTTTACTACCGGGATATGGTCGGTCCAGCCATGACCCTGCATTATATGCTTTAAAGAATCGTACATCTCGACCTTGTCATAGAGATAATCCATTTTTCCCTTATGAATGTAATCACGATACAATTGTGGATTATATACTTCGGCCAAAAGAAAGGCTTCCTTGTTTTTCATTTTGATATGGGAATTCATATAGCTCCAAAATTCCACAGGCACCATTTCAGCCATATCAAACCGGAAGCCATCAACGCCCATTTCTATCCAATAAAGGGCGATGTCCTTGAATTTTTTCCATGAGCTGGGCACATCCTTAGTAGACCAATAATCAAAATGTGCTTTGTAATCCTTGCCTGAAAAATCATCGGGTAACCTATCAAAATCATAGGTCCCATCAGGTCTAACACCATAGTTCACTTTTACGGTCTCATACCAATCATTCATATTGGGTTGTGCCAAGCGAGAACCATTACCTGTCCATTTTGCAGGAGTTTCATCAAACTTTCCGTCTGCCAAAGGGTGAGCCAGCCCACCAAGCGGCAAATACCCGTTTTGCCATTCAGGAACCCTAAAAGCCTCATTTGGGATGTAGTAGAAATTATTGTCTCGTCGATATTCAACGGTGTTGTCATCATTTGCTCCAAAAGGTTCTATGCCCTCTGGACTAGATTTTCCTTCATAATTTCTTGCTACATGGTTTGGAACAATATCGATCAATAATTTGAGTCCGGCTTTATGAGTGCGATCTATTAAGCTTTGAAACTCGGTTAATCTCTGTTCAGGATTTTGTGCTAAATCAGGGTTCACATTATAATAATCCTTAACAGCATAGGGCGACCCAGCCCTACCCTTTACTATATCCGGGTCATCATTTGATATGCCATAGGCCGTATAATCTGCAATGACATCATGGTGCGGAACACCGGTATACCAAATATAGGTAACACCCAAAGCCTTGATTTCTTCAAGTGCCTTTTCAGAGAAATCGGAAAACTTCCCGACCCCGTTTTCTTCGATTGTTCCCCATGGTTTATTTGTGGTATTTGTATTCCCAAAAAGCCTAGGGAACACCTGATAGATTACCTCTTTTTTCATTTTATCTGATTCAGATGACTTGGGTTCATTTTCTTTTTTGGTCATACAAGCGTTTACAGACAAGATTGCAAATATTAGAGGATAGATTCTAAAATTGTTCATTTTAAGCTGAAATTTCCTCATTAGGCCGTAATTCCATACGTTGACCATTCAATCGAATTGACATTTGTTCATTTCCTTCTAACTTAAACTTTGTTTCTTGCTTAGTAACAAGGATCTTTAGTATCCTATTTCTGAAGTTTACCTTAAATGAATAGGATTCCCAACCTTTAGGTATTCTGGGGGTAAATGATAATTTATCTTCCAGAACTCTAAGACCTCCAAAACCTTCAACAATACTCATCCAAGTCCCTGCCATAGAAGTAATATGCAGCCCCTCTTCAACTTCCTTATTATAGTCATCTAGGTCTAGTCTTGAGGTCCGAAGATAAAATTTGTATGCCTGTTCCATCCTATCCAGTTTTGCGGCCTGAATACTGTGTACGCACGGAGAAAGTGAAGATTCGTGTACTGTAAAAGGCTCGTAAAAATCAAAATGCCGTTGTAACTCCTCAATTGTAAAATGGTCCTCAAAAAGATAGAAACCTTGGAGTATATCTGCTTGTTTAATATAAGGTGATCTTAGTATACGGTCCCAACTCCATTTTTGATTGATCGGCCGTTGTGATTTTTCCAAATTGTCGACCGTAATAAGCTCCTTATCCAAAAAGCCGTCTTGCTGCATATAAATATTGTATTTCCCCGAGAATGGGAAATACATATTTTTGGCAACTTCCGACCATTGATCAGTTTCATTGGAGGTTAAATTAGTGTGGCCGATTATACGTGCATAATCATCCGGATAACCATCCTTAACCTTTTGGAGTTGCTCTGTAGCAAAATCAATACACCATTTAGCCAGGTAATTTGTATACCAATTGTTGTTTACATTGTTTTCATATTCATTGGGCCCAGTGACCCCTAGAATTACAAATTTTTCCTTGCTTTCTGAATAATTGGCTCTTTGATGCCAAAAACGAGCGATCCCGATCAAAACTTCCAATCCCATTTCAGGAATATAGGAGTAATCTCCTGTATAGCGGTAGTAATTGTATATAGCAAAAGCTATTGCGCCATTCCTATGAATTTCCTCAAAAGTGATTTCCCACTCATTATGGCATTCTTCACCGTTCATGGTAACCATTGGATATAGGGCTGCACCATTACTAAAGCCTAACTTTTCGGCATTTTCAATAGCCTTTTCCAAATGCTCATAACGATACTTTAATAAATTCCTTGCAACTTTATGATCTTTTGTCGCCATATAAAAAGGGATGCAATAGGCTTCGGTATCCCAATACGTACTGCCCCCATATTTTTCCCCTGTAAATCCTTTTGGACCAATATTCAATCTAGAATCCTTTCCTAGATAGGTTTGATTCAATTGAAATATATTAAAACGGATCCCTTGCTGTGCTTTTACATCGCCTTCTATGACAATATCACTCATCTGCCAAATGGCATGCCAGGCTTTTTTTTGTTTTTCAAGCAACCCTTCAAAGCCTATTTCAGCAGCCTGCGACAGTACTGAATCGGCAGCTTTTATTAGTTCTTTCGCCTTGTGGTTGGTAGATACCGTATATCCTCCAAACTTATGCAGAGACAAGGTTTCCCCTTTTTTTAGCTGGTGCGTGTAGGTATGCCCCACAAAGGTATCTTCTTTAGTAGCTGAAGGTAAAGTTTCAATTATTTTTCCCTGACAAAACAATTGACTTTCCATAAAAGTACAGATACCAAAATTCGTCTTCATGGTATGCGCCTCTATAAATGCCCTACTGCCCTTTGAATTTACTGAAGTCGTATTCCAAAACTTATCATCCCAATTACTATCCTCATTCGTAATACCACTGTCCAAAAAAGGGATAACTGTTATTTCCGCGGCGGAATTAACAACCTCAATATCGTACTTGATTGCTCCTAATTCGTCCAAATCAAGACTTAAAAATCGGGTGATTTTTGCTTTTATGATTACTTCATTCGGCATAGTGGCCGAAAAACTTCGTTGGTACCAACCTTCTTTCATATTCAGCTCCCTACGAAAATTGTCGACACGGGAACATTTAAATAGATCAAGGGTTTCACCATCGACCAAAACAGTAATGCCAATCCAATTTGGTGCATTTAAAACTTTGGCAAAATATTCTGGATATCCATTTTTCCACCACCCAACCCGGGTTTTATCTGGATAATATACGCCTGCAATATAGCTACCTTGAAATGTTTGTCCCGAATAGGGCTCTTCAAAATTAGCTCGCTGTCCCATGGCCCCATTACCAATACTAAAAAGGCTTTCAGAGGATTTTACCGTTTCAGGGTCAAATCCTTCTTCAATAATCGACCAATTGTCGGCTTTTATATACTCTTGATTCATTTATTGTTCAGTAATTTTTTAATAAAACTCAAATCTATTTCCGTGAAGTCATTAAAATTAAAATCCGCTTCTTTCAATGTATTTGCATCACCAATTCCTATGC
>JABDKZ010000120.1 GCA_013001935.1 Maribacter sp. | reverse complement strand
GATCCTTTGATTTAGAGGTTTTTGCCACGTCAAACTATGAAGGCGCATCCCTATTATTTTACAATTCCCTCGAAGATCTTGCAGCTGAACAAAATCCACTTCCTGCTTTGATCGACTCAGCTCCCGGAATTGTTTATGCACGATTGGGGAATTCAAATGAATGTGAAAATATTGTGCGCATAAATCTAAACGTAGAACCATTACCCGAATTCGAGTTGGAGGAGTCCTATCTTATATGTACTGACAATCCTGAACTTTTCCTAACCGGGCCTAATGGCTTTAGTACCTATGAATGGTTTAAAAAAGTGACAAATGGCAGGGAATTGGTGTCCAATATGCAAAATGTAAACATTTCTGAAGTGGGATTCTATACCTTAGAGGTAGGCAATGTAAGCAACCCTAACGACCAGATATTGAATTGTGTAAGTAGTATGGACTTTGAAGTCCTTCCTTCAAACCAAGCTGTAATAAATACTGTTACCATTGAAGATTTTTCGCAGAACAATACAGTTTCAATTGACGCTACGGGGGATGGCAGTTACGAATATTCCCTTGATGGACTATCCTATACCGATTCAAATTATTTTGAAAACGTTGCTCCGGGGCGGGTCACTGCCTTTGTTAGGGATAAATATGGTTGTGGGGTATCAACAAAAACAATTTCTGTACTCGGATTTCCTAAATTCTTTACCCCGAACGGAGACGGTATAAATGATCAATGGAGCCTTATAGGAACGAGCAAAACCCTACATGCAAATTCCTTAGTAAGTATTTTTGATAGGTATGGAAAAAAACTGGCTGAATTGAAAGCACATGATACCGGTTGGAATGGTAATTATAATGCAAAACCATTGCCATCCGCTGATTATTGGTTTAAAATTAATTTGGAGGATGGAAGACTCGTAAAAGGTCATTTTTCATTAAAACGCTAACAATTTAATTATCAATGTTAATAAAAAAGCTACTTATACTATTTTGCATGGCGCTAGGGCCAGTAGTTTTTGGGCAAACTTGCCCCAATTTAACGGCGCCATTAAATGGCAGCACCAATGTTCCCGTAGATACCTCAATTAGTTGGAATTTTGTGGAAGGCGTTACTGGTTATATCGTCTCCATCGGGACGACATCAGGAGGTACCGATATCATTAACCAAACTCAGGTAGGCAGTGCAACAACTTTCACACCCCCATTAGGACTACCTGATAATACGCAGATATATGTAACCATCACCTTGTTCTTTTTTGATCAACCCAATATTACTTGTACAAGTGAGAGTTTTAGAACAGAGGACGTGACCACAGTCCCAGTTTGCACCAATCTGAATAATCCTATAAATGGCGCAACCAATGTTAATGGTTCTACCAATTTAGCGTGGAATTATGCCGCAGGTGCAACATCCTATGATTTAAGGATAGGTACTTCATCAGGAAGTGCGGATATTTTTGATCAAAATGTGGGTAATGTACTTTCCTATAATCCTGCTGGGGATTTCTCCGCAGGTACCCAAATATTTGTTACGGTGATACCCATCAATGATAATGGCCCAGCCACTGCCTGTCCTGAAGAAAGTTTTACCACAGGTGCAATGGCCACTTTACCAAGTTGTACAACTATGGTTTCACCAGCAAATGGTGCCATTAATGTGCCATTGACCCCTTTATTGGAATGGACCAATGTACCTGATGCTACGGGATATAGGGTTACCATTGGTAACTCGCCCTTTACATCAGAAATTGTAGACAATGTCATTTTTTTTACTAACTCGACTTTTGTAATAAACTTTGAACCGAATAGAACTTTTTTCATAACAATTGTTCCTTTCAACGCCGCAGGTGATGCTATAGGTTGTACCCAAGAATCCTTTTCCACTATTTTGGGCTGTGGTCCGTATTTTGACTCGGCCACCGGTGAATTGATTTCACTAAATCCAGAAATAAACTTTCCCGATGTCATTTCAGTTTGTGGCACGGATGAATCTACTACAGTCACTTCAACAGATAGTGCCGATGGGTTTTATTGGTACAAAATAGATTCGTTTGGCAATGAAACCTTAATCTCGTCCTTGGCACAAGCAACATTCACAGAATCAGGTGATTATAAATATGAAGCCTATAATACCATAGCCCAATCAGGTAACAGTATTGAGTGCCCTTCTTCTAAGAACTTTAGGGTAGAAATCTCTGAGGTGGCCATTATAAACTCTGTTGATATTTCTCAAAATTTGGGGGATTTAAGCGTAGTAATCAATGTTCAGGGCATTGGTGATTATGAATTTGCAGTGAATAATAGTGATGGGCCATATCAAGAAAGCAATGTTTTTAATGCTGTACCCGCAGGGTTGGTGACCGTTTTCGTCAGGGATAAAAACGGATGTGGTATCACCGAAAAAACAGTGGAACAGGATTTAACAGTTGAAGGATTTCCCAAGTTTTTTACCCCAAATGGCGATGGTGTAAATGATTTTTGGCAATTTATTCCACCCTTGAACACCACCAACACAAATTTAAATACGATTTTTATTTTTGACCGTTATGGGTCATTACTGGCGCAAATAGATCCTTCTTCCTTAGGTTGGAATGGTGATTTCAATGGTAGACCAGTACCGGCTTCCGATTATTGGTTCAGGGCAATAACCAAGGACAGTAAAGAGCTTAAAGGACATTTTGCTTTAAAGCGATAACCTTGAAATAGTTTCATAAGTGATAGTTTTTATTAGATGCTAAAAAAAATATTCGGCCTTACTATATTTCTAATGGGATTACTATCGCAAGGTCAAGTATGTCCCACACTGAGCTATCCTCAAAACGGTTCAACTGAAATACCGGTTAATGCAACAATTACTTGGCCGGTCGTAGGTGGTATTAACGGTTATTTAATCTCATTAGGTACTACGCCAGGAGGTGTAGACTTATTGGATGGGCTACCTATTGGGCAAGACAATTTCTATACAGCGCCAACAGGTCTGCCGGAGAATACCCAAATCTACGTTAGTATTAGTCTTGTTTTGTTTGATGCACCACCAATATCATGCTTAAGTGAAACTTTCACGACAACGGATGTGACTGGCATTCCACAATGTACTTTTTTAATTGCACCGGATAACAATGCTGCCAACGTCACTATAGTGACCGACTTGACATGGGCCTATTCCCCTACAGCAACAGGTTATAAATTGTCTATTGGCACCGTACCTGGTGGAAATGATGTATTAAACAATCTAGACGTTGGAAATACCCTTATCTATGAACCTACCGAGGATTTACCGCAGGATGCACAAATCTATATCCAAATAATACCTTATAATGAAAATGGGGAAATAAGTTCATGTACCGAGGAGAGTTTTTCTACAGGTGGTGAATCACTTGATTGTGACCCTATAGTTGACAATCTATCTGGGGAAATAACCTATTTACGGCCTGAAATTGATTTTCCCAACCAGATACAATTATGTAAAACTGATTTGCCCTTTACCGCCGACACTGATGACGTAGCAGATGGATTTAGATGGTTCAGGATAAATGACGACAATAGCGAAACTTTAATATCAGCCAATCGAAATGCAACAATCCTTGGACCCGGGAGATATAGATATGAGGCTTACAATACGATTCCGGGATCAGATGGGACCGTAGAATGTTCTGATTTTAGGCTATTTTTTGTTGCCTTATCAGAAAAGGCCATCATAGAAGTCGTTGATGTTGTAGATAATTTGAATAGTAAGGAAATTACAATAGATTTCACTGGAATAGGAAATTATGAATTTGCTTTGGATAATGTAGAAGGCCCTTATCAAGATAGCCCTATTTTTAAAAATGTATCTGTTAGGCCACAAGTAGCCTATGTGAGGGACAAAAATGGTTGCGGAATAGCTGAAAAAATGGTAGATAGGGATTTAAATCTAGATGATTTTCCCAATTTTTTTACACCCAACGGAGATGGAATTAATGATTTTTGGCAGTTTGTACCTCCCCGGCGCGATTTTAAAATAAACATTGAGACAATTTCGATATATAATCGCTATGGAAACTTGATACAGCAGTTCAAAGCCAATTCCCTTGGTTGGGATGGCAATTTTAATGGTGTTGCTTTACCCTCTTCGGATTATTGGTTTAAGGCTATTTTGAGTGACGGACGTATATTCAAAGGGCATTTTGCCTTAAAACGATAAGAACAAATTGTTATGGTCTTATCAAAAATTATCAATGTGCTTTCGTATTTTTAAAGAATGAAATTCAAGGTCAAATCCGAATTCAAACCTACAGGAGATCAACCTGAGGCCATAGCACAATTGGTTGAAGGTATTAACTCAAATGAAGCCTACCAGACCCTATTGGGTGTCACTGGTTCGGGCAAGACCTTCACTGTCGCCAATGTTATTGAGGAAGTACAACGGCCCACTTTGGTCTTGGCCCATAATAAGACCCTTGCAGCCCAACTATATTCTGAATTTAAACAGTTTTTCCCTGATAACGCCATCGAGTACTTTGTCTCTTATTACGATTATTACCAACCAGAGGCCTATATTCCTACTTCCGGCCTTTATATAGAAAAGGACCTCTCTATCAATGAGGATATCGAAAAATTAAGGTTGAGTGCTACCTCCTCCCTTTTATCGGGTAGAAGGGATGTTTTAGTTGTTGCTTCTGTGTCTTGCTTGTATGGTATTGGGAATCCTGCTGAATTCCAAAAAAATGTAATAACCATTCATAAAGATCAAGTCATTGCACGTACCAAACTTTTACATATGTTGGTACAGAGTTTATACTCAAGGACCACTGCTGATTTTAGAAATGGCAACTTTAGGGTAAAGGGTGATGTCGTTGATGTTTTCCCCAGTTACGCTGACCACGCTTTTAGAATACACTTCTTCGGGGATGAAATAGAAGAGATTGAAGCTTTTGATCCTTTTAACAATAAAGTCATTGAGATCTATGAAAACCTAAACAT
>JABDKZ010000118.1 GCA_013001935.1 Maribacter sp. | reverse complement strand
ATGCAAAGGTGAAAGGTCCTCAAAGGATATTGTTACTTCTAAGAACGATTCCAATACAACTACCTCAAAAGTATTTGAAAAAATACCTAGTGAGCAAAGTAAGCTGGTTTTTTCAAACACAATTACTGAAAACATTGAAACTTTGGAAAATCTATTCAATTTCGATTATTTCTATAACGGAGCTGGCGTAGGATTGGAAGATATTAATAATGATGGGCTTTTGGATGTGTTCTTTACGGGTAACCAGGTTGAAAACAGATTATTCCTTAACGAAGGTAATTTAAGGTTTAAAGACATTACGCCAGAAGCCGGGATCAATACGGGAAAAAAATGGTCAAACGGCATCACATTTGTTGATATCAATAACGATGGTTTTATGGACATCTATGTTTCACAAGGGGGTCCCAATACACGATTAAATAGAAAAAATCTGTTATTTATAAATAATGGCGACCTCACCTTCTCCGAAAAAGCTGAGGAATATGGTTTGGCAGATTTGGGTATATCGACCCAGTCCACTTTTTTTGATATGGATAATGACGGCGATCTGGATTGTTTTGTGATGAACGAAAGTGAGCTCTATGGCGTTGACCCCATTAATCTATACCGAATGGTAAATGAGAGCCCAGAATCGCAATATTTTAATAGCTCTCACTTATATCGGAATGACAATGGAAAGTTTGTAGACATTACTAAGGCGGCAGGCATACAAAGACCTATTTTCGGCCTGGGACTATGTGTAAGTGATATCAACAAGGATGGTTGGCTAGATATTTATGTTGCCAGTGATTATTATATTCCTGATGCACTTTTCATTAACAATGGAGATGCTACATTCACTGATCGCATCAAGGAATTTACACAGCATACTTCCTATTTTGGAATGGGAATGGATATTGCTGACATCAACAATGACAACTTACAGGACATCTTTGTTTTGGATATGTCTTCTACTGATCACGTTCGATCCAAAACCTTAATGGCCTCCATGAGCACTGATCGCTTTGATTATTTAGTGAATAAAGCAGATTTTCACTATCAATATATGTTCAATTCCCTGCAACTGAATATAGGTAATAATAAGTTTAATGATATTGCCCAACTCACTGAAACTGCCAATACAGATTGGAGTTGGTCAGTGCTAATGACAGATTTTGATAATGATGAGGATGCCGATATTTTTATTACCAATGGTTACAGACGGTATGCATTGGATAATGACTTACAGATCAAGGTATTTGAAGCCAGAAGAAAATATGGTGATAATGTACCCCTACAAATTAAAAAAGACCTGTATGATCAGATGCCATCTGAAAAGCTCCAAAACATTTTATACCAAAACGACTCTAATCTGAGTTTTAATGAAAATGCCAAGCAATGGGGTCTTGGTGATTTTTCGTTCAGCAACGGGGCGGCCCAAGGTGATTTGGACAATGATGGTGATTTGGATCTGATCGTAAACAATATGGACGAGAATGCTTTTCTATATAAAAATCTGACTTCTGATACGAGTAGGGCCAATTATCTAAAAGTCAAAACGCGTGGGGCAAACTCCGAGCCATTCGCACAGGTTAAAATAGCTTATGATGGTAAATCCCAACTTATAGAACAAAAGCGAACAAGAGGCTATAGATCCTCACATAGCAACATCATAAATTTTGGTTTAGGCCAGCATACCGTGATCGATACGGTGCTGATAACCTGGGCCGATGGCAGTATTGAAGAAAAACTAAATGTCCCCACAAACAGTGTTGTTGAATTTGATATCAAAAATGCTAAAAACCCTTTAAAAGAAACCAAAAGCCCAAAACCGCCTATTTTCAACAAGTTGGATACGAATGGTCTGGGTATTGATTTTGTTCACACCGAAAATATCTTCGATGATTTTGAAACAGAGGTACTTCTCCCCTATAAACAGTCTACAAGTGGCCCGCTCATTTCAAAAGGCGATGTCAATGGCGATGGTAAAATGGATTTTTATATTGGAGGGGCATCAGGACAAGCTGGGCAATTATTCATTCAAGAAAACAATGGGTTCATTAAGAAAAAATCGAAAATTTTTGAAGATGATAACGGGTATGAAGATATGCAGTCTGTATTCTTTGATTTTGACAATGACCAAGATTTGGACCTTTTTGTAGTTAGCGGCGGTAATGAATTTGAAGAAAATTCATCGTTTTATGCCGATAGGATTTATCTCAATGATGGTAATGGTTCCTTTTCTAAATTCAATAGTCAAGTCTTAAATGCTTTCGCCAAGAGTGGCAAAACAGTTAGCCTAATAGATTTCGACAAGGATGGTGACCAGGATATCCTTATCGGTAATAGAAATATCCCTAAAAAATATCCGATACATAGCCCTTCCGTACTTTATGAAAATATTGGTGGGGATATTCGGGATGTCACGGCATCAATAGTACCTGAATTTCAGGATTTTGGTATCGTAAATGATATCATTGTAACCGATTTCAACAAAGACGGATGGGATGATTTTATTGCTGTGGGGGAATGGACTCCCATTGGGTTTTATAGCAATAGCAACGGCAATTCTTTTAAGCAATTGGAATTTGAAGGAATCAATGAAAAAGGGTGGTGGTTTTCTATAAACGAAACCGATGTCAATAAGGATGGGTTTAATGATTATATAATCGGAAACGTAGGTCTCAATTTTAAATTAAAGGCTACTCCTGAAAAACCACTTAAGATTTACGCCAATGATTTTGACAATAATGGCATCAATGACGTAGTTCTTAGCAAAAAATACAAGGGAGAATATGTCCCGGTCCGCGGCAGGGAATGTTCGTCACAACAAATGCCGTTCATCAAGGAAAAGTTTGGAACATATTCGGAATTTGCAAATGCAACCCTTGTCGATATTTATGGTGAAGAATTATCGAATTCTTATGTAAATGAGGCAAATGAATTCAGTTCAATACTACTATTGAGTGACGGTAAAGGTGCTTTTGAAAAGAAGA
>JABDKZ010000101.1 GCA_013001935.1 Maribacter sp. | reverse complement strand
CTTCTTGTACCTTTCCTTTTTTAGAACTCATTCCATTTTTGTTTATAAATATCAAAACTAAGCATTTTATTAAATATATACAGATTGATACCTTACTGATTTGTTATTTAAAAATCTGATCCCGAACATGTGTTAAAATGCTCCTTTTTTTGTTCTTTATCCATACATAATGCATTTCATCGGATTTTAAACTACTGTTTATCAATGCTTTACAGATAATCTAAGAAATTTAACATTTGGTCGTTTTTTTGGCTGTATAACGAGTATTGTCTTCTAATGGGCGTCTAATTTTCGCCTTCCAAGAGTAATTTATTTGATTTGTTTTTAATTCAACCAGATCTAACAAATAAACACTAATTACCATCTCAGAAAGAAGTTTAAGCCTATGGACAAATTTTTACTATACATTTTTTATTTAATGTTTCAGTGAATAAAGGCCCATTGGTTTTATAAGCTTCCTCAGATCAAAAAAGTAAATCTGAACTATGGAACATTCAATTTCTACAGCAATTTTCAAAAAAAACAGTGTATTAACAACATCGAGTAAAATCATGTTTTTATTGTTTTTTCTAATTACTACACTCCTTGGCGCTCAACAGGCAGACTTAAGGCCGTATGTAACTGAAGGAGCAGATTGTGTTTCACAGGACGTTCAGCTTATAAGTGCCAAACTTGATGGTGAGGGATGCACAACTTGTTTACCGGGCGAAGTACTGAATCTGGATTTACTCATTACCATCCATCACAATACCAATAGCGATAGACCAGCTTTAGCAGTATTTGGTGATTTAACTACAACCTTTGCTGATGGAAGTTCAACTGTAAGTGATTTTATAAAGTGCAGTGGGCCAATTGTTCCTAAAGGTAAAATCCTTAATGGAGTTCCTGTGGCTAGCGGAGGAAACGGAATACAAACAATTAACTACGGTTCTGTTTCTTACGTTTGTGGATCCAAGCTTGAGGTGAGTAACATTTTGGTGACATGGACAGTGCCTTCCGATGGGGATTGCCCCATTGAAGATGCAAATCCTCACCCGAAATGCGGATTCCAAGAAGGTACCTTGATTATTATCCCACCTCTTCAAGCCACGGCAGAAGCATTCTGTTCCCCCGAAAATTTAATAGACTTGACCCCTGTGGGTGGTACTGCGCCTTATACCTATAATTGGTCTGGTCCTAATGGATTCACATCCACATCAGAAGATATTTCAGAGGCCGCTCCAGGGTATTATGAGGTAACAATTACTGATTTTGATGGGTGTTCTGTAAACACTGGTATTACGCAAATAGATTGTTGTGAATTTTTTGCCAATGGAATACTCGATCCAGGCGAGATAATTATTGAAGGTTGTGATACATCAGACTTACCTCAACCCTTTACTGACCCAACAAATGTCTTCGATAATATTACGCCAATTCCCTGTGGTGATTTGGTGATGATTAATTCTGAAACTGTCAATGGTAGTCTGTGTCCCGATGGATTATTGATTTCAAGAATCTATACATTATTTGATGATCTTAATAATAACGATCTACTGGATAATGGGGAAGAATCTGTTACAAGCGTTCAAAATTTTAAAATTCAGGATACGATTAATCCTGAATTTGTGGAATTGCTTCCTGATGATACCACGGTAGAATGTGATGCGATACCAACAGCCCCAGTTTTAACGGCAACTGATAATTGTAATCCCGATGTTAATGTTGTATTTGAAGAAACCCAAAGCACGAGCTCTTGTCCACAAATATACACTCTTACACGTACCTGGACTGCCACTGATGCCTGCAACAACCAAGCAATACATGTTCAGACCATTGAGGTATTGGATACAAGTGCACCTGTCTTTAATGAATCATTACCAACAGATACAGTTGCAGCTTTTGATAACATTCCAAGTCCCGCAACTTTGACCGCCAGTGATAGCTGTGATACAAATCCACAGGTGAATTTAGATGAAACTTATATTGGTGACAATGGTAGTACAACCTATACTGTTGTCAGGACCTGGACAGCTTCTGATTGTGCCGGGAACAGCACAGAACATACACAGTTCATCTATGTCACAGAAAATGGCGACCCAATCGGTTTGGCCATTAATGATATTAGTTTAAATGAAAGCGCAGGCAGTGCAAGCTTTACTGTTGTTCTAACCGGTATAACATCTACTGATTTCACCGTGAATTTTACAAGTGCAAATGGATCTGCAATTGCTCCAGATGATTATGATACGCTATCTGGAACATTACCATTTAATGGAACCCATGGTGAAACACAAACTGTTGTTGTTACCATTAATGATGATAATATTGTAGAGTCAACAGAGAATTATACAATTGAATTAAGTGCGCTTTCGACTACTGAAATCGCAATAAATGATGCAAATGGATTAGGTACCATATTGGATAATGATACTGCTTCAATTTCTATTAACGATATTGATATTAATGAAAATGTAGGTGTAATTAATGTACAAGTTGTATTAAATGGTGATATTGAAGAGTCCTTTTCTGTTGATTTTACAACGGTTAATGGTACTGCTCTATCAACTAGTGATTATAATACCTCCAATGGTCAAGTTACCTTCCCTAACAACGCTACCAATGGAAATATCCAGAACATCGCTATCACGATAAATGATGATAATCTTATTGAAGCAACGGAAAATTTCTTAGTTGATCTATCAAATATTATTGCTATTGGAGATGTAACTATTGCTGATAATCAAGCGAATGTAAATATAATTGACAATGATTCTGTTTTAGGTACTGGCATCAGCTTCGAGACACTCGATGTACAGGTCACCGAGGGCGTGGGGGTGACCGCCACCTTCAACGTAGTGCTCACCGGGGCCGTACAGGATGCCTTCGACGTGTCCTTCGAGACCGCCTTCGGGACGGCCGACGCCACCGATCTGGTCGCACTCAACGATATACTGTCCTTCAACGGGACCGACGGGGAACAACACCCCATCACCGTGACCATACTAAACGATGAGGTCATAGAGCCCACAGAGGCCTTTACCGTGAACCTTACAGGGACCACCAATGTACTGGTGCCCATAAACACCCCACAGGCAAACGGGTCCATACTGGACGATGATAATGACCCATCACTAGGGATACAATTCGATGTAACTGATCTTGAAGTAAATGAGAATGCAGGCATTATTTCCTTAAATGTAACCTTGAACGCTGATGTCCAAGATGAATTCACGGTAGAGTTCAACGCAATAGACGGTACTGCAATAAATTCAAAGGATTACACACCAATAATAAATTCGTTAACCTTTGGAGGTTCAAATAGTAATACACAGACCATAACGATCGATATCATCGACGATATTATTATAGAGGACACGGAGAACTTCCAAGTTGTACTTACCGATATCTCTACGCCTTTGGTGAACATCCTTGCCAACGATACGGCAACGGTGAACATCATCGATAACGACGGTAATGAGGGCTTTCCAGAGGATATTACATTGGAAGCCTGTGAGACCATACCAAATGCGGCAGATATAACATCTGATAGTGTATGTCCTATAATGGTAGTATTTGAAGAAACAATTGCTGACCAAGACGAAAACTGTCCCATAGAGTATATAATTACTAGAACTTGGACCATTACCGATTGTGTGAATAACACACGTATTCATGTACAGGTAATCACCATAGTGGACACTATTGCACCAACATTTGTTGAGGCATTACCTCAAGATATGACCGTTACTTGTGATGAAATTCCGGAAGCGGACATATTAACCGCTCTTGATAATTGTGATACCAATGTTGCCGTAACTTTTGATGAAACGGTCACTAATGACAGTAATTGTGCTACCGGTTATGTTATAACAAGAGTTTGGAATGCAATTGATTGTGCCGGAAATTCAACAACACATACGCAAATTATAACGGTAATGTCCAACGGCCCTATAAGCGCCAGTTCTTATGAGGAAGAAATTACCATCATGTGTGGTGACCCCATGCCCGAAGTACCGGAGTTAGAGTTCATGGGAGGTTGTGGCGATTATAATGTGATTTTAAATGAAGAAACACAATTCTCAGAAGAATCCGATGATTATATGATTGTTAGAACCTGGAATGTGACGGATGCCTGTGGAAATACGGCAACCTTCGAACAATTGATCTTTGTGATGCAACCTGAAAAGGAATATGTGTCAATAGATATATGTGTAGAAGACATGACGATAGATTTGACATCATATTTACCAGAAGACTTTGACACGAACGGTGTATTTACAGCAAATAGTGGCAATGTGAATCTGAATGGTAATTTCTTTGATCCTATTGACCATATGGTTGGAGATTATTCTATTGCCTATACCTCTTTGGACAGTAGTTGTAAGTACTATGTTGATTTTGAGATCAAGGTTAATGCCGACTGTGTACCATGCGGTAGAAAGGATATTATCGCCTCTAAGACCGTTACTCCAAATGGTGATGGTGTGAATGACTATTTTGAAATTAAAGGTGTAGATAACTGCGATTTCAGATTTGATGTGATGTTATTTAACAGATGGGGGTCAAAGGTTTATGAAGGTGTTGAATATCAAAATGATTGGGGAGGTAGTTCACCTAACAATTCATTTGGTAATTCTGGAATGCTCCCTGCCGGTACGTACTATTACATCATTAAAGTGACTAATAGAGACTTTGAACCAATTAATGGATACATCTATCTAGGTACAAAATAAAACCCCAAAAATGAGAAATTTAAACAATTACTTAATTGCAATGTTCTTTACTGTAGGCACTACGGTAACTGCCCAGCAGTTACCACAGTTCACCCAGTATATGTACAATACAATATCTGTTAACCCAGCGTATGCTGGAAGCAGGGGAACTTTGAATGTGACAGCATTGCACAGAAATCAGTGGGCAGGAATTGAGGGAAACCCAAAAACAAGTACACTTTCAATTCACGCTCCATTACGGAATGATCGTGTTGGTCTAGGAATATCATATATCAACGACAATCTTGGTTTTGAACAAACCAATTATGTGTACGGTGATTTTTCATATTCAGTTCCTGTTACAGCTGCCGCAAAATTATCTTTTGGTTTAAAAGCCGGCTTTTCCAATTATGTTTTGGAAACACCGGACTCCAATGACATGTTCTTCAATTCCAGTTTTAATAACTGGTCACCGAACTTTGGGGCCGGGCTGTATATAAGCTCTAATAAATGGTATGCCGGTATTTCCTCACCAAGAATATTGAACACCGATCTAAATGAAGGTGAGTTTGAAGCTTTGGAGCGCAATAGCTATTACGCCATTGGTGGACTGGTTTTTGACCTATCGGAAAACACCAAATTCAAACCGACAATGATTGCAAAATTTACCAATGGGGCACCTGCCACGTATGACTTAACAGCTAATTTTCTTTTTTCTGAAAAATTCTGGATAGGGGCATCCTATAGATTTAATGATGCCTCGAATTTTGGAGCATTAATCGACTATCAAGTATCCAAAGACTTCAGATTAGGATATGCCTATGATATTCCGACAGGTAATATAAGACCTTATACCACAGGAACACATGAAGTAATCTTAATATACGAATTAAGGCTAAAATCCAAAGGACCTTACAAATCACCTAGATACTTCTAGTCCAATATAAAACCATTAAGCATGAAATCATTTCAAAAATATTTAACGCTGTTTACTCTAATGCTGATAAGTCAGCTAATGGTTGCACAGTATGGTGCACAGAAAAGGGGTGATTACTATTTTGGCCAATTTGCCTATGTCAAGGCCATTGGTGAATATGAAAAAATGATCGATAAAGACTTTAACACGGCGCACGCTCACCAACGATTGGCCGAATGTTATCTTTTAATCAGGAATTTCAAGAAGTCCTTACCCCATTTTGAGGCTATTGTAAATAATACCAGTGTTTCAACTGATTATTACTTCAAATATGCCATGGCGCTTTATAGTGATGGTCAGCACAAACTTGCAGAGAAATGGTTGAAAAAATACAAGAAATATAATAAGAACGACTCTCGGGTCAGGCGATTCTTAAAGGATGGGAATTTAGCATCGATCGTATTCAATAGTCGGGAAAGATATGATGTGACTCCAGCTACCTTTAATTCGCCAGAGAGTGATTTTGGGGTTTTTGCCAGAGGGGAATATCTATATTTCTCATCAGCAAGAAAGGACTTGGTAAATGGTGAGGCTTATGGCTGGAACGAAGAGCCTTGGTTAGACCTGTTCAAGGTGAAATCGGATAATCCAAATGCACAACCAGAGAAGTTAAAAGGAGATGTCAACACCAAGTTCCATGAAAGCTCATTGATTTTCACCTCGGATTATAAAAAAGACACTGTAATTTATTTTACTAGAAATAACTATTACAAAAACAAAGAAGGCTATGGCGCCAAAAAAGAGATTAATCTCAAAATTTTTAGTGCAATTAAAATAGATGATGAATGGTTGGTGAATCGTAATCTTGTGATCAATAGTGATTATTACTCTACCGGACATCCTTATGTTTCCCCAGACAGAAGAAGGCTATACTATACTTCAGATAGACCTGGTGGAATGGGTGGCACGGATATTTACTACTCAGAAATCCATGAAAGAGGAAGAATTGGTCCGGCAATAAATGCTGGTCCTATAGTAAATACAGAAGGTGACGAAATGTTCCCTTACGTAAATAAAGAAGGTAGATTATTTTTTTCTTCTGACGGACATGTTGGTTTTGGTCAATTGGATGTTTATTCAACAGTGGCGGATAAAAATGACAAGATCATTGATGTAATAAACCTTGGAGCTCCTCTAAATAGTGATAGTGATGATTTTGGATTTTTCGCTTATGAGGATGGTATAACGGGATATGTGAGTTCCAATCGGGAAGGTGGTCTTGGAAGTGACGATATTTATGAGTTCGAATTCACCCCTTCTTTATCGATTGAAGGTTTTGTTACTGATAGAGTGAATAATCAACCTTTGGACAGCGTACGAATATCCATTGTCAATCAAAAGAACGAATCAATAATTGGAGAAGTGTTGACAGATGCGAACGGCTATTATAAAACGTTCGTGAACAGGAAAAGTAACTATAGAATAGATGCTGTACGTCGTACACACCCTCACAAAAGCGTATATATAAATACGTTCACAACACCATTGACAACGAAAGTAATGCGACAGGACATTGTATTGGAACCAATCCTTGATGTAAAGCTCTTGGCGGACCTGAACAAAATCTATTTCGATTTCAACAAAAGTAATATTAGGCCAGACGCCGCGTTGGAATTGGACAAGGTGGTTAAGCTTATGACCAAGACCTATCCGGATATGGTTATTAAACTAGAGGCACACACCGATCCTATTGGAAGTCATAGATATAATGACCAATTATCAGAAAGAAGGGCAAAGTCTACCTATGATTATTTGATCGCAAATGGAGTTCCTAAAAACCACATACTTTCCTATAAAGGTTTTGGAAAGCGTATGCAGATCAATCACTGTACGGGCAGGAAAGATTGCAGTCCGGCAGAGTTGGAACTGAATAGAAGGACCGAATTCCCCATTATTAGGATTAAAGGTGGAAGTGAAATTTTAGTAAAATCGAAATAATACTGGAACAAAAAATATTCTTAGTTCCTTATTATTGTTATTGCAAAGGCCTTAATCCTCAAATGCGTTAAGGCCTTTCTTTTAGTTGCAATAATGTAAATTCATTCCGTTATATTTGAACAAACATTAAAAAATGAAATATTCCCATTTATTTCCTATTATCTGCAGTATTCTTCTCTTTGCTTGCAAATCTGAAAAGAAACAGGAAAAAGCAGACCTTGTAAAAGAACTGAGCCTCGTTGAAAAAGTGGCTTATAAAAGTGGATTTGAAAATTGGAAAAAAGTCAATGAGCTTCAGTTCACATTTAATGTTGATCGGGATACTTCCCATTTTGAACGCACTTGGATATGGGAGGTGAATAAAAATCAGATCACCTCAATAACAGCAGAGGATACCATTACCTACAATAGGTCTAAAATGGATAGTGTAGCTATGAAAACAAATGGTGGGTTCATCAATGATAAATATTGGTTAATGGCCCCTTTTAATCTTATTTGGGACGAAGGTAATTACACTTTTTCACATCAAGAGGAAGAAATAGCTCCTCTAAGCAAAAAACCAATGCATAAACTTACCATTGTATATGGGTCTGAAGGAGGTTATACCCCTGGCGATGCCTATGATTTTTACTTCGAGGAAGATTATTTGATCAAGGAATGGGTCTTTAGAAAAGGAAATCAACCTGAAGCTTCCTTAGTAACAACATGGGAAGATTATGCTGAAATAAATGGTCTTACTATTGCCAAAATGCACAAAAATGATGAAGGTTTCAAACTTTATTTCACCAATATTGAAGTAAAGACCAACTAATTGAATACGCTAACTGTTAACGCGTTTACGGTTCAGCACAGAAGTAGCGGCCAAGATTAGGATTGCGCAAATCAGTAATACAATAAAACAACTCAACAACGAAGAGCTTTTGGCAATAAAACCTAAAATAGGTGGCGCCATAAGAAATCCTGTATAACCTAAACCGGCAATAAAGGAAACTCCTTGTGAGGAATCAATTCCTTTGACATTGCCCCCTATACGGAACAACTCAGGCACCATTACAGAAAAACCCAATCCACTTAATGCAAATCCGGCAATAGCAAAATAGGTAGCTGTTGTCAACACCAATACATATCCTGAAATAGCAATTAACGCCCCTAAGGCTACCATTTTTACCGAACCGATCCTGGTACTAATGGCGTCCCCTAAAAAGCGACCTAAAGTCATTGTTATTTGAAAACCTAGGAAGCCGGCGCCCCAAAGGGCTTCAGGAGCCAAGCTTATTTCCTTCAAATAAAGACCACTCCAATCTACAATAGCGCCTTCACTTCCCATTGCTATAAAAGAGACAATGCCCAATATCATCAAAGGCTTAAAGAGCTTTAGACTGAATGGTTCCTTATCTACGGGAGCCGCCTTAATATGATAATACCTATTGAAAAAAACCGCATTTACCGATATAACCAATACCACCGCTATGAGCATATGCAAAGGAGGGTTACCAATAGCTACAATCAAGAAACTACCCAATCCGGCCAAAACTCCTCCTAAACTGAAAAACCCATGCGCAGCGGACATGAATTTTTGATTGTCCTGCTTCTCTAGCTCTGTGACCAAAGTATTCATGGCAATATCAGTAAAACCATTAAATGCCCCGAAAAGAAAAAGTGATGCCATTAGTGTATAATAATTTGGGGCTAGCAAGGGCAATAAGGCTACCAAACTACTACATAAGACACCCAAGGAGGTTGCCCGCCCTACCCCAACTTTATTTATAATCTTGGCAGCTATAGGAAAAACAGTAAAAACACCAAGCGATAGAAAAAAAATAGCGATACCCAAATCGGCCTTATCGATTCCCAAGTTCTCTTTAACCGTTGGAATGTTTATAGCCCAGGTACCAAACAAGATATTAAGACTTGCGAAAACCCATGCGGGACCAAAATATCGCGGATTAGATAGGATTAATCTAAGTGAGTTCATTTTACGTACTTAGTTGATGGCAAAACTACCTGAATTAGCTAAGATGCACTACGCTCTTTTTGTCAAAATTCCATCCTTTAAGATCTGTCCAAAGCGGTACATATCTTCATACGAACAGTAAAATGGAGCCGGTGCCAAACGGATAACATTAGGCTCCCGCCAATCGGCAATTACACCATTCTTCATCAAATATTCAAACAACGGTCTACCCTGTCCATGCAAAAAAACTGATAACTGGCAGCCCCTATCTATTGGGGTTATTATTTCAAAACTACTTTCAACCTGCTTGTCTATCTCATTTAAGATATACTCCAAATACGCAACAATTTTATCCCTTTTCCTTATCAGTGCCTTCATGCCAACGTCTTCAAAAAGCTGCAGCGAAGCCAAATACGGTGCCAAGGAAAGTACAGGTGGATTGCTTATTTGCCATGCATCGGCATTGTCCAAAGGTTCAAATTTGGGCTCCATTAAGAATCGAGTCTCTTTTTTAGTACCCCACCAACCCTCAAATCTTGGTATATCATCCTTACCCAAATACTTTTTATTCACGAAGATCCCGGATGCATTTCCAGGGCCACTATTCATATATTTGTAACTACACCATGCTGCAAAATCAACTTCCCAGTCATGCAGCCTTAATGCAACATTACCAACGGCATGCGCTAAATCCCAACCAACGAACGCACCAACTGATTTACCCGCTTTGGTAATGGTTTTCATATCAAAGACCTGCCCATTATAATAGTTTACCCCGCCAATCAAGACCAATGCGAGCTCATCCCCTATTTCTTCTATTTTATTTAATACCTCTTCTGTACGCCAATAATTTTCACCCTCCTTTTTCTTAATCTCGATAATTGCTTCATTTGGATCTAAGCCGTGGAACCGAACCTGACTTTGAAGCATATATTGATCACTGGGAAAGGCCTTTTCTTCACACAAAATCTTAAATCGGGTAGTTGTAGGTCTATAAAATGAAACCATTAATAAATGCAAGTTTACACTTAACGTATTCATTACGGATACTTCCTCAATATTGGCACCTACGACCTTAGCTAATGGCGCTGCCAAGCGTTCATGATAATCCCACCAAGGCTTGTCGGCATGAAAATGGCCTTCAACTGCCAATTCTTTCCAGTCATTCATTACCTCATCAATATACTTTTGGGAAGTTTTGGGTTGCAGTCCCAATGAATTTCCTGTAAAATAAATTACCTCTTTGCCATTCATTTTTGGAAAATGGAATTCATTGCGGTATTTGCGAAGTTCATCCTCTGCATCCATTTTTTGGGCAAATGCCAAGGTATTCTGAAATTGCATAGTTTCTTTTGTTCAAAAGTACAACTTCAATTTTAATAAAATATATGGGGTTGAAGCCATATTATTCAAGTCGCATCTCGATAATATGTTTCTTAAAGCCCACTTTTTCATAGGCCTTAATAGCTTTATGGTTTTCATCGTAGACCGTTAATCGAATTTCATGGAGGCCTTTAGCATAGGACCATTCCTTTAATTTTTTAATTATTTTGGTATTTACCCCCATGCCCCGATAATCAGGTAAGGTGAACATAAATCCTAAATACGAATAATACTTGTGGTTCAAATAATGTCTTGCTGGTTTTACCAATGCATATCCTGAACCTACGATTTTACCTTCTATTTCTGCCACTACCAAAGATGCATCTTCACTACGTATCAATTGCCTTAAATCGTAATAGGTAATTGGGTCCGCACCCAGGGTAACATCAAAAGGTCTTTCTGCCTGTATC
>JABDKZ010000078.1 GCA_013001935.1 Maribacter sp. | reverse complement strand
GGAACCATGGAACCCAAACCCCCATCAGCATATTCACAGCCGTTTTTCTTTACTAAACTCATAAAGGGTGTATAGTTACACGAAATCCAAATCCATTCACAGAATTCATCGTAGGTAAAATCGTTTATCGATTTATACTCCACTTGGTTCAAGGAAAGATTCGAAACCGTCACTACAATATCCTTAGGCCCATTTTTTAAAGTATGGAACTCCTCCTCGGTTATGGTGTTTCGAATAAGTTTTAATAGATTCTTACTCTCTCCAAAGGTTTTGCTGCCACGATAAAAATTCTTGAGTACATTCCAATGGTCAATACCAATACTTTCGACCCCATGTTTTTTTTGAATTACGAAAGGGCAATTGCTAAAAATACTTTCTTGGTTTACAGAAGTATATACTTCTTTTATTTTTTCAATTTTTTGAAGGGCTAAATGGGAAATCAGCAAACTTCCAGTAGAGGTTCCTAAAAACAGGTCATAATTGTAGTTTAGTCCTTGCATTAAAAATTGCGCAACACCGCCAGCAAAGGCCCCTTTGCTTCCCCCGCCTGATATGACCATTGCCCTCATTTCGTATTCAATTTAGTATTAATATAACGAAATTCATCAACATTTAGTCCCTCAACAAGCTCAATTATCCGTTGTCGTTGTTCAACATCATTTAACAGATCATCCAGTAACTCCCGGGCATATTTGCGGAACTGCCATGAATGGTGTTCTGAAGCCTTGATTAAATCCAAAAGGTTTTGATCCGAAAATTTAAAAACCTCCCCAATTAAACCAAAAGCAGCCTGGCGAGTTTCCATTGAATATTGAGGAGAGGTATACCAAAATAACTCAGAAAGGTAATCTTCTTTTAAATCATTGTGGTAATCCTTGGTAAGCACAGCCAAAAGCAACCAAAGTAAACGCACATTTTTATTAGGCAAACCTATGATGTCTTGGGTATCATCCAAATATTGGGGCCTGTCTTTGGGAAACGAAATCCAAAGCCTATAGAGTGCATTCTCAAGAGTGACATAACTCTGATCATCAAGCAAGGATTCGTATTCTTTTTTTAATTGCATTGGGACTTTATCATAAGCCAGAGCCAAGGCTTGTCGAATCTTTATGGACTCACTATTAAAGGCTTCTTTAATATATTCGGGAGAAACTAATTTATGATACTTTGCAATCATCCTTGCCTTAAGTTCTTCATTTTCAGCGAAACCCCAATACTTTTGAACACTATTTATCTTATCATCAAGGCTGGTAGTCAACTCCCATTTTAGATTAAAGAAAGCGGCAATAGCAGGGGAATTAGCCATTAAATGTTCTTTGGCCTTTTCGAAAGGAAAATCTGGAGATACCAACCACTGACTTCTAAAGTCGGTTAGATCTTCATTACTTGCCATTGACATTTCAGCGAGCAGCTCATCAATGCTTGCATTTTTAAATTGATATTTATCCAAATAGTTCCTGATTCCTTTTTTAAAGGCGACATCCCCAATTTGATTCTTCAAAATAACAAGCGCCCAGGCTCCTTTTTCATAAAAAGTAAGACTACTTGCTTTGGGGTTGGTCAGGGCCTCCCCCTTACCTTTTTTGGAAAGTTCTTGCAATTGTTTGGCTGAATCGTAGAGTTTCCAGTAAAAATGATCATCCCCAAAAATTTCTTTTTCCGCCAGATAAGCATAAAAGGTGGCAAAACCTTCATGCAACCAATGATGATTACCATCTTTCTCCGTCACTAAGTTTCCAAACCATTGATGTGTCAATTCATGGGCATTGACGTTCACATAGTTTTTGTCTACAAAGGCAATTGAATCAATGACAAATGCATCTGAGAAAATAGTAGTGCTTGTATTCTCCATTCCAGCATACAAAAAATCCTTGACGGGCAGTTGTTTATAGTTCTGCCAGGGATAGGGATAACCTATTTCGGTTTCCAGGAAATCAAAAATCTCCTTTGTATATCTGAAGGTAGGTTCAATCTTTGTGCTGTCTTGCGGATAATAAAAATTGGCTATAGGGATTCCGCTTGAAGATGTCAATTCTTGCTTGTCATAATCTCCAATTGCAAAGGCTAACAGATAGCTGCTCATGGGATTGTTCATATTAAAAGACCAAGTTTTGAGTCCTTCTACCGCCTTTGTTTTTTGAAGTTTCCCATTAGCTACTACTTCGTAGGTTGCATCGAAGGTGATATTCATATCAAACTCAACCTTTTCGGTCATATCGTCAAAACTGGGTAGCCAATGACTAGTGTATTTACCTTGACCTTGTGTCCATATCTGCCTTGAATGCGGTAAAGATTCCCCATCGATAAAATATACTGTTTGCTTAGGTTTAGCTTTATAGTCAAGTGTTATAGCATATGTCTTTCCTTTTTTAAACTTTTTATAAATGGATAGCGTTTGACCATTGTTATTGTAGTTAACTCTTCTGTTGTTCAGTCGAACAGCGGTAAAGTCCATGTTTCGAGCATCCAAGAAAACAGAATCCACCCTATTCAAAATCTTAAGTTTATAAGTTACCTCCCCTTCTACTACTTT
>JABDKZ010000049.1 GCA_013001935.1 Maribacter sp. | reverse complement strand
GCTTCAACGGAATTGATTGCTATTAGAAATAAACATATTGTTATTGCTTTTAGACGAAAATTGAATTGCTTCATATTTTATAGATTTAGTTTGTGGGTTTTCTTGATATGGCCCTAACGTTCACATGTATGGGCAGTAGCGGATTTCCTGCTACTTTTCAGACTACAATATACCTTAATTAATTAAATGTAAAACGGTTTGAGAGCTTACCCAAACCGCTTTTACTTTTACACATTGTTAGTGGCGGGCTTTATTCCTCTAATTGTTTCAATTTAATTATTGCATTCTGGTTTTCAGGATTTAATGCCAACGACTTCTTGAAATTAGCAATAGCGTTTTTCGTATCCTTTTTATAAAGATAAGCTTCGGCTAAACTATCGTACAAATTTGCCGATTGCGGATATATATGCAAAGCCAATAATAACACATTAATACCTTGCTCCTTCAATGAAGGATTAACTGACATTCGGAAACCTAGCATATTCAACATACCTTCTTTAAGTTGAAGCTTTGGATGTTTTGCCACTGTTTTTTCGTATAACGGAATTAAATCTTGATAATTCTGATGGAGTGCCAAATCATTAAAATCTTTATAATCGAAATCTGAAGCAAGCGATTTTTTCATTTTTTCCGAAACCAGGGTTTCGGGAATACCATTTTTATCCGGACTATTTTCAATGAATTCCTTTGCATTTTCCTTATTTTTCAAAGTAGCATTCAAGAACTGTAAGATGTGTACAGAAAGTAGTTTATAGGACGCCATAATTTCATCATCACTTTTGTCTTGTCTTTTATCCCTATTGCCAAATAAAACACCAAAGGAACTAAAATAGGAATGTGTTAGGTCGTGGAATTTGTAACTATAAATATTGCTATACTTTAAAGAATCGTACAGTTGGAATTTATAATTTAACCCAGCAGGTATTTTATCACTAGTAAGTACTTCTTCCGGAATATCTTTTTGAGCAAAATGTACATAGGGCATATTCAACCTATCTAAGTTAAAGTAAGTTGATTCTTCCAGGACAGGGTAATTGTATCTTTCAGTTCCATCTAAGCTCACCAATGCGCTTATTTTCTTATTTTTCATGACCGTTATGGCATTTGATAGTCCGCCAAAACTAAATCCCATTAATGCAATTTTATCCGAATCTATATGCTTATAGTTGTGAATTTCCTTTAGGAGGAATTCTATATCCCGGGATTGTGTTTCCATATCTTTTGTAGTCCCACCTTCTAACCATCTTGTATCTGTACCTCTTGATGGGCTCGATATCACCACAAAACCATTGCTCGCTAAATATTCGAACAATGCAAAATTTTCAATAGAAGAGGCTTGATAACTTGGCGCATAAACGATAGCAGGAAATTTCCCTTCAAAAAAAAATGAATTGGAAAAAGCAGTTGCTTTTTCAGAAAGATGTGCTTCGTTTTCAGGGGTATTCCATAGGTAAGGAAACCAATCCAATAAAAACTCATTTGGCAGGTTTTTCCATTCTTCCTCTTCTTTCAAAACCTCTAAATATTCTAAAACAGTTAATTGTTTGGATTTATCATCGTCAAGTTTAGCCGGATACCATAAACTAATCGGAATTGGTCGGTATATTAATTCATTATTAAATTCATTATGGATGCGGTAGGTTCTTGTGCTATCAATGATTGTATAGTGCCTAAAACCTACAATGTACGTCCCACTTTTTAAGTTTATTTCTTCTAATGACGTTTGACCGTAAAGTAAGCTAACTTGAAAAAGCAGAAAGACCAATAAAGTTACTATTCGCATTTTTTTATTTTGGGTTAGTCTAAAGATTCAGTACTTAGGTGATTGTTGCAGTTGCTAATCTTGTCCCTATTGGTATTGTAAATGATTTCATGGCGGTCTGGTGGCTAGCGTTGGCGCGAGTTTTTAGATTTGGTCCATCTATACCTAAATAGGTGCGCTTAGAGCCGTTATTTTCATTTTCATCAGATTAAAGGTAATGTAATTTGTAAGAAGTACAATTCGATTAAGTACTGGGGCAGCAATGATTTAAATACATTTTTAGCCACAGTAGTAGTATCAATTGGTTTTGTTCCAATTAGTATACACATTGGCCACTGAAGGATGCACTTGGTTGTACAACATGTCTGCAAATTCTTCATCCGTCAGTACTTCCTGGTATTTTTTCAATGCCCTCCAAAGTGATCTCAAGACTTCTTTCCCCCCATCATTGTAGATGTCTCTGGCCGCTGAATGTAGTTTGGATTGGTACCAACCATAATTTTTTGGCCCCATGCCCATAGTTGCGTACATTCTTTCAAAATCTTCCAGACTTGTATACTGATATTCGGCAGAACCAGCCCCCACAACCATGTTGGGAAATGTCTCCAAAGCAGGCAACAGTTCGGGCTTTTTTTCGGCGACGTAGGTGTGCAACATGATATTTACGAATAATTCGCGCATCCAATTTCGATGCATTTTTAATCCTGCTTGGCTATGGTAAGAATGTCCGATCTCATGAAGGGCTAGTAAATCAAAAAATGGCATCATGCTGTAAGATCTGTCCGGTGAACCATAAGCTTTTGTAACCTCCTCTGCCAAAGGCTTCGGTAGTTTACCAACAGCTGGTAGAAAGCTACTCCAAAAAGCATTGTCCTCCGCAGCTATTACCAAACGACGACTATCTATATCATGGGGAAATCCATAGACGTCTTGATGCTGTTTAGCGGCAAATTGTTTCCAGTCTTTAGGAGCAAGGACATACAGTATAGTGCTAGGTGTAAATCCTATCTCTTTTTGAAAATAGGTACCTGCATCCTCCATAAATGCAGCTATTTTTTCAGCTC
>JABDKZ010000015.1 GCA_013001935.1 Maribacter sp. | reverse complement strand
GGTAAGTGCCTTCCCGGTCGATGGTACTTTCCCAACAGGAACCACGCAATTCGAGAAACGTGGAATCGCTGATAGAGTACCTGTTTGGGATGATGAGGGTATCTGTACACAATGTAATAAGTGTGTAGTCATCTGTCCCCATGCAGCTATTAGGGCAAAAGTTGTTTCCAATGAGGAATTAGCTAATGCTCCCTCAACCCTAAAATCAGTTCCTGCAAAAGGTAGGCCTTTTGATAAGGAAACAGAATCGTATGTATTGCAAGTGGCTCCACAGGATTGTACAGGTTGTGACCTTTGTGTAGCCGTATGTCCTGCCGTGAGCAAGGAAGATCCAAACTTTAAATCGATCAATATGCACAGTAAACTTAAAGTTGAAGGTGCTGAAGATCCGAACTGGGATTACTTTATTGATCTTCCAGATTATGATAGGGCAGAATTAAATATTACAAATGTTAAAGGTTCTCAGTTCCTTGAGCCCTTATTTGAATTTTCAGGAGCATGTTCCGGTTGTGGAGAAACACCTTATATTAAATTATTGACACAATTGTATGGGGATAGTATTCTGATCGCCAATGCAACTGGTTGCTCTTCAATTTATGGTGGTAATTTACCAACAACCCCATATAAGACGAATGAATTTGGAAGAGGACCTGCCTGGGCCAATTCATTATTTGAGGATAATGCTGAATTTGGATTGGGAATGCAGTTAGCACTCTCTAAAAAGCAAGAAACTTCAGCTAATTTATTAAAAGGATTAGACAAAGAAGTTGGTGCCGAATTGGTAGAAGCTATTTTGAATAATCCAGAAAAAACAGAAGCTGAAAAAGCAGAGAACTTTGCAAACCTTGATAAGTTAAAAGCTAAGTTAGCTACGATTAACAAGCCAGAAGCTAAAAAATTGTCACGATTAATCCAGTACTTACGTAAAAAATCTGTGTGGATACTTGGTGGTGATGGTTGGGCTTATGATATTGGTTTTGGTGGTGTTGACCACGTATTGGCATCTGGTGAGAACATCAATATTATGGTGTTGGATACAGAAATTTACTCCAATACCGGTGGACAAATGTCTAAAGCGACACCATTAGGTGCAAGTGCGAAGTTCGCTGTTTCAGGTAAAAGAACGGGTAAGAAGAGCTTAGCATTACAAGCAGTGTCCTATGGTAATGTTTATGTGGCCCAAGTAGCGGTCGGAGCCAAGGATTTGCAAACACTTAAAGCAATTGAAGAAGCAGAAGCCTATGACGGACCTTCATTGATTATTGCTTATTCACATTGTGGTGACCATGGTTACAATTTGAGGGATGGCGCATTGCAGCAAGAGAAGGCTGTGGAGACAGGTTACTGGCCGCTATTCCGTTTTGATCCTTCAAAACCAAAAGGTAAAAAGTTCAGATTGGATTCCAAGGCACCAAGTAAACCATTGAGCCATTTTATGTACAATGAAACCCGTTTTACACGAGTGGTTAAAGAAGATGCAGAATTAGGTGCTAAATTACTTGAGCAAGCGCAAGAAGAAGTAGAAACCAAATGGGAACGTTTGGAGCTTTATAGAGATATGTAATTTAAGACATAAGGTAGGAATACCTTATTTATTGACTTTGTTTTTTGAAACCATACATTCTGGATCTTAGTTGGTCCCGGATGTATGGGGCAAAGTTTACCAGGTTTAACTTTAAAATAGGCTAAAGATGAATGACAAAGCAAAAAAACTGTATGAAGAGGCTATACAAAAACTAAAGGAGGCCAACGATGAGTTGTGCAGACCGGAGGAAGATGTGGTTTCCCAATTGGTTTGCAGCAATTCCCAACATGCAATAGTAAATTATCTCAAAGGATTTCTTATTGAAAATGGAATTGATTTCAATAGTGAGGATACTATTGATACGCTTTACGAACAATGCAAAAGCATCAACAAACATTTTGAGGAAGTACACTTATCAGGATTTGATTGCAATGCGCATAAAGACGAATCGAGATTCTGTAATGAGTCTACGAAATTTAGTCGCTGCTTCGATATTGCCGATAGTCTGGATACTTTTTTTAGACGCGAAAAGATAATCAGTTAATTTCAATAGTTAAATCCAGGTCTTTTGTAAAAACCGCAGAAAATTACGGTGCATGATGTTCTCAATTGCAACTGCGGAATAACCTCTTTTTTGAAGCATTTTAGGGATTTTTTGTAAATCAGCAATGGTATCCAGGTCAGACGGACATTGCTCATTACCAAAGCCTCCGTCAAGATCTGTTCCTATCCCTACATGTTCATCGTTTCCTGCAAGCTGACATATATGATCAATATTGTCTATCATTTGGTGTAGCGTGACACCTAGACCCTTTGGAGTGGAAAGCCCTCTAATCCAATTTGGAGTCATCATCCATGCATCCAAGGGAACCCCGATAACAGCACCCCTGCTAATGAGTTCCTTTATTTGCTCGTCCGAAAATTGACGATTATGTTCAACTAATTTCCGACAATTATTATGGCTGGCCCAAACAGGACCATTAAAATTCTTCATGGTTTCCCAAAAACTCTCATCGCAAAGATGAGTGGTATCCAATATCAACCCTAAACGATCAATTTCCTTTAACAGTTCTTTTCCCTTAGCACCAATACCACCAGTTGCATCAGTGCCTTGTGCATAAGTACCCGGACCGTAATGGGCAGGACCAATAGCCCTTAGTCCTTGATCATAGGATTTTTGCAGATGGTCCATGGTCACTATAGAATCGGCCCCTTCAAGACTTAAGATGTAGCCAATAGGTTTTTTTCCCCCTTTGGTTTCCCAAAGTTTAAGATGGGCATTGAGTTGTTCGTTATTTCGTATTTGAACCATTTCGCCAATCTCCTCCATAGTTTTGTACCATGCTAATTGCGCTTGTGTTTGTGCCCATGCCTGATGCGGTGATTTCCAACCAGGAAGGGGATTGTTCTTTTTGGTGTATCGAGCAATTTGTGTGGCCATACAAAGACCAATGTTACCTTTTCTCATCGCTTCAAAAGAAACGGTATTTTTTGCCCTCCCGGGCAAATCTTTCATTCCAGTTTCACTTTTTCTTATTTCGGCAATTGACCAGGTTAGGTCCCTGTTCCATTCCATGGCGTTCATTGAAAGATCTAAGTGGGCATCAAATATGAACATATTAAATTTTTATTTTCTGATTTCGAGCAGCCACTTTCCAGGCTCCGGTTACTACATTGTTTTCTATGGTCAAAACACTTTCATACTTGGCCACAGTTGGGCAAATGTGCATGGGGATTGCATAAAACACATCACCGACTTCATGGGCGTCTGCATCTTCACATCTTACGACTAAATGTTCTTCACTTTGTCCTATCTGCTGGCAATTTTCCAATCCGAATATTTTAACTCTTGGAAATTCCATTTCCGGTGCGATTGATTTATGACCCAAATCAAAACAGAGCAAATTCATCCCCGGCTTACTTATTATGCGCGTTATTAATACAGAAGCTGTAAGAAAATTCATATCCATGAATGAAGTACCATAACGTTCATCCCATAGTAATGTTGTTCCAGGGGATGATTCTACATTAAATCTTTTGCAATGAATAGGAAATGTAGGGGAGCCACCGGCTACTATTTCAATAGGTCCAAGACCATCATTTGCCAAATCGGTCTTTAATGCTAGGACAGGTTCAAATGCAGTATCACATATTCTTTTTCGTTCGTTTATATTTTCATTTCGAATATGACCGTCATAGGCATGTAAACCTTTGGCATTTATTCTATCATTGGCCGCCATCTTACGATACAGCGCTTTGGCTTTTTCCCCAATTTGAATTCCAGTACGGTTCATGCCATTGTCAATATCCATCCATAGGGCAACCTTGGTTTTTTTAGATTTCGATTCGGCAATGAATTCATTCAATGTTTTAAGATTATCAACCAAGGTTGAAAATTTAGAATTCGGATAGGTTTCCATCAATTTAAAGAACCGCAGCATGTTGGCACCAACGGCCTGCATTGCCAAAAGAATATCATTTGCGCCACATTGGGCCAATAATTCGGCTTCTGCAATCGTGGCACATTTAAATTTTTGAATGCCATGGTCCATTTGCATTTGCACAATCTCGGCCATTTTGTGGGTCTTGATATGTGGGCGCAAGAATTCTGTACTGCTGGCCATATCGACCATGAGTTTAATATTCTTTTCTATCCTATCTGGATAGACCAATAGCGAAGGGGAAATTACATTTGCGGTATCCTTTAAGCGATACCATTCAAGATTTTGCATACTTATTTTTTGTGTAACTCGAACATCGCCTCAATCTCAACCGGAATATTTCCTGGGAGCATCATTCCTACCGCACTGCGTACACCTACTCCGTTATCGATTCCGAAAACATCGGCCATTAGTTCACTAAAACCATTAATGACCAAAGGATGTTGCCCAAAATCAGGTGTAGAATTGACCATACCCAATACTTTTACAACCCTCTTAATTTTATCGACCGAACCAAAATGTGTGATAATCGTGGAAAGCATGGTCAGGCCCACTTGCTCGGCAGCTAATTTGCCCTGACCTAAATTAAGGTCATCGCCAACACGACCTATCATTAAATTTCCATCCGTTTTCATGGGTCCTTGCCCAGAAACGTACAAAAAATCATCTACTACTAAAACGGGTTTGTACAATCCTGCTGGCGGTGGTGCAGGGGGTAATACCAATCCCAATGCCTTTATTCTTTCCGATGGTAAATTCTCCATTGCTATAGTTTTATATGAATATATCTAATACGAGTACACCTAATAGTCCCATTACACCTACGGTTGTTTCCATTACAGTCCATGTTCGCAAGGTGTCGTTGACCGAAAGATTAAAATATTCCTTGTAGAGCCAAAAGCCACCATCGTTGACATGCGATAGCATTAAACTTCCAGACCCAATGGCCAAAACCATTAATTCGGGACTTACCCCTGATGAAGATAAAAGGGGTAGGGCTATTCCTGCGGCGGTAAGACCTGCCACGGTCGCGGACCCTACACATACACGTATAACCGTAGCTATTAACCAAGCTAAAATCAAAGGCGAAATGGTTGAACCTTTAAGCAAATTGCCAATATACTCACTTACTCCGCTGTCGATTAAAACTTCTTTTAGGCCCCCTGCACCCGCTATTATCAATAACACCATGGTAATACCGGCAACGGCATGGGAAACAGAGTCCATTATTTCTTTCATTCCACGGCCCCGTTTTAATCCCAAAGTGTAGACGGCGACTAGCACGGATAACAACATAGCTATTATCGGGTTACCAATAATCGATGTGATTTTCGCGACGATATTTCCTTCGGGAAGGATTACATTAACCAGTGAAGCTATTCCTATTAAGATAACAGGCAGCAAGGCAGTAAGGATACTGGTTGCTGTACTCGGCATCTCATCATCTTTTAGCACCTTAGGATTTACAAATTCTTTAAGCGGGGTGGCCTTGATATTCTTAATGGTTCTTGAAAATAAAGGACCAGCAACTATTATGGCCGGGATAGCAACAACAATACCGTATAATAAGGTCTTGCCAATATCGGCATTGAACATGACTGCAATACCAGTAGGAGCCGGATGTGGTGGCAGGTAGCCATGCGTTACAGATAGTGATGCGAGCATAGGGAGACCCACATAAATCAAGGGTAATCCCGTTGTGGCGGCAACCGTAAAAACCAACGGAATCAGGATCACAAAGCCCACGGTATAAAACATAGGGATACCTACAATAAAGCCAGTGAGTACAACAGCCCATTGAATATTTTTCTTTCCAAATTTATCAACCAATTTGGTGGTAATACGTTGTGCGGCACCACTGTCGGCAACTAACTTTCCTAACATGGCACCAAAGCCCAATATCATGATTAAACTTCCCAAGGTCTTTCCAATGCCTGTTTCAATGGAAGCCAATACTTTAAGGAATTCCATGCCTTCGGCAACTCCTACCAAAAGAGAAACGATGACAAATGAAATAAAGGCATTGAGTTTAAATTTTGCAATCAGCAAAAAGAGTAGGACTATTCCAAGAATTACGATGAGTAATGGCATATAGTGGAGTTAATACAATTATGGATGCTTTAAATATACCATTTTGAGCAAAAAAAGGGGCTATTAAAAGCCCCATTTTTAATTTATTCTTTTTCTTGGGATAAATTTT
>JABDKZ010000487.1 GCA_013001935.1 Maribacter sp. | reverse complement strand
ATGTGACAATATTTGGTTCTGCATTTTGGTCTAAATTACTTTTCAAAGATAAAGAAGAGTTCATTACCATGTCTGGGTTTAATGGAATTATATGCCCTTTCCAATTTTCTTATCTTAAAATAAGGATGGAACAGTTTTTTGTATTCATCCATGTCGCCGCCAAAAGGCGGCCCCTTCTCGATAAGCGGAAAATCAAAAAACAACCCTGCTAATTTTCCGTTCATTCGAAGCAATTCATGCATTTTTAGAGCATATGATTTTCGCAAACACGAATCCAGGGCACAAAAGAAGGTCTGTTCAAGAATTAGGTCAAAATTAGACTCCTGTAAATCAAAAAAATCAATGTGAAGTAAGTGGTCTTCAGGAAAATCTGGAATTCTTTTTTTTAGATTATCCAAAGGTTGCTTAGCAATATCTATAACGTAAACAGCAGTAAAACCGCTGTTGAATAGATATTCAACCTCATAACCATTACCAGCGCCAGGGATAAGGATTTTCAGGTTTTTAGTATTGAGCTGGTCTATGTAGGTTTTTAGGGGTGTTGAGATATAGCCTATATCCCATCCCAATTTGTTATTGGCATATTTATCGTCCCAAAATTTTTTATTCAGCTTCGTCATCTAAATAGTCTTCAATTTCCCTTCGGTCTTTTTTAGTAGGTCTACCAGTACCTTTTTTACGATAATATGATTTGGAATATTTCAACAGTTCTTCATTTTCAAAGGCCTCTTTGGGTGTAATGTCTTTCCTGTAGATATTAACCAACTTTGCTCCAATACGGTTTTTTGGAATATCTAAAACAATCAATTCGTAATTTATCTGGTTCTTGCGTAAGACAACCTTATCCGTGGGGTATACCGCTCTTGATGATTTAACAACCTGTCCATTGATTTTAACCTGCCCCTTTTTGCACGCCGTTGAAGCAATATTTCGTGTCTTATAATAGCGGGTATGCCATAAGTATTTATCAATACGCATAAACAATCTAAAATCTTTGTTAACGAGCTCTGCAAAAATAAGGAAAATTGTAACTTGCGCCCTTTAATCGGAAAAGATGAAAATGAAAAATAGTTTAGTACTCTTTCTTTTTGTGATAGCACTATTGTCATGTAAGAAAGATGATGAAGAAGAAAACCTTATTTTGGTACCGCCGCAATCATTATCCGAAACTGCCGCCGAAGATGATGCTAAAATAAGGGAGTTTTTACAGACACATTTCTACAATTACGATGAATTTGCGGCTCCCCCGGCCGATTTTGATTACAGGATAAAGCTGGATACCATAGCGGGGGATAACGCTGATAAAACACCCTTACTTGATCAAATGTCCTTTAAGGAGGTATCAGTGTCTTCAGATGTTTTCGGTTTGGAGGAATCAGAGACCGTTTTGCATAAATATTACTATTTGGAGGCTGAAACAGGCATAGGACCGTCACCTTCCATAGCCGATTCTACCTACGTCAGATATGAGGGCTCTTTGTTAAACGGAGAGGTTTTCGATGGCTCAATTCGTACTCCGACATGGTTTGATTTAGCACAAATACAAGGGCCTGGCGCCGCTAGGGGATTTGCCGAGGCTACTGCAAACTTCAAATCAGGTGGCGAAATAGTGGTTAATCCCGATGGTACATTTAATGTTGAGGATTATGGCGTTGGCCTCATGGTAATGCCTTCAGGCTTAGCTTATTTTAATGTTTCTAGGGGAACTATCCCTGTGTATTCACCATTGATTTTTCAAGTTGATTTGTTAGCCATGAATGACACGGATCATGATAGGGATGGCATACCCTCTATTATGGAGGATGAAAATGGGGATGGTTATTTATATAACGATAACACCGATGAAGATCAGGAGCGTGAGTTTTCGAGTTCTTTATTTGCCAATTTCCTAGATGCGGATGATGATGGTGATACGGTACCAACAAGTGAGGAAATTGATATTGATGCGGAGGGCAATGTAACGTTCAGGGATACCGATGGTGATGGTATTAAGGACCATTTAGATAGCGATAGCTAATTCCTCCTTATATAAACAAAACTAAAAGGCCCCTACGATTTCG
The DNA here is from genome assembly GCA_013001935.1 of Maribacter sp. Lineage (GTDB taxonomy): Bacteria > Bacteroidota > Bacteroidia > Flavobacteriales > Flavobacteriaceae > Maribacter_A. The sequence goes on along the minus strand of JABDKZ010000487.1, from coordinate 2,281 downwards.
CAGGGGCCTTTTTATTAGTTGTGATTCCTACTATAATTTAACTGAAAGTCCAAAAATAATCTGCGAAGGTCTAGAATCGACCCTACCGGAAATGTCGGTGATATTATCCCCGATAATCTCCGCTTCATTTTTAGAGAACCCTCTTTCATAACGTACGTCTAATCCTAATTTCCCCAGGGTAAGACCAACACCGAAGTGAGCACCAACGGTAAATTCATTTTTTACTTTCGATAGCTCCACATTTTGTAAATCATTGCTCAAAGTGTATTGAAAAGCAGGGCCTGCGAACAAGTTTAATGGACCAATTATTTTGAAACCCACAAGCACAGGCAAATCTAATTTTGAAATGTTATAGTCGTTACTTGAACCATCAACATTATAACTACTTTTTGTTTTAGTGTAAACCAATTCAGGTCGTATATAGATTATGGGCAGTTCTAACTTGCCATATACACCAACATGATAGCCAACCTTGCCATCTGAACCAGCGATTAAATCCTCACCTGCATCTTGTAGTTGTTGAAAACTCAGGTCACCATTTTGATTGTAGTTAAGTCCGGCTTTAATACCAAATCCGGAACCATTCTGTGCAAATGCAGTAAGCCCAATTAAGGCGAATGCTGCCATTAGAAGTGTTTTTTTCATACTGTGTTTGTTTTTATTAGTCGTTTGGTAACAAAAACGATACCATTTTATTTTCGACTCACTACTCAAAGAACGCAAGCCCAAAGACTTTATTGTACATATTTCATTAGAGAAAATCATTTTTTCATTCTTAAGATTTTACAGTTTTAATACTATTAATGCGACTTCAATTTTCACAGTTAACAGCATAAGAATCCCAAACTTTATTTTTTTGTTAAGGACTTTATGCAGGGCAGTTGTTTATATTTGCGACTTTAATCTAAGATTTGCAATTTACACTAGAACATACAGACGCTCAGAGCAAAGCCCGTGCAGGTAAAATGAGCACGGATCATGGGGTTATCGAAACCCCAATTTTTATGCCAGTAGGTACGGTAGCGTCAGTTAAAGGTGTACATCAAAAAGAGCTGAAAGAGGAGATTAATCCCGATATAATACTTGGTAATACCTATCATTTATTTCTGAGACCAAAAATCGAAATTTTGCGACAGGCAGGGGGCTTGCATAAATTCATGGGCTGGGATCGGAATATACTTACCGATAGCGGCGGTTATCAGGTCTATTCGCTTTCTGCCAATAGAAAAATAAAGGAAGAAGGGGTAAAGTTCAAATCGCATATTGATGGCTCAATGCATATGTTCACCCCTGAAAACGTCATGGAAATTCAGCGTGAAATCGGAGCCGACATCATCATGGCATTTGATGAATGTACACCTTATCCCTGTGATTATAATTATGCAAAGCGCTCTATGCATATGACACACAGATGGTTGGATCGTTGTATTGAACATCTTGAAAAAACACCTTTTTCTTATGATTATTCCCAATCGTTTTTCCCCATAGTCCAGGGTTCTACCTATACGGACCTTCGTAAACAATCAGCAGAATATATAGCCAATGCAGGAGCTGAAGGCAATGCTATTGGAGGCTTATCGGTAGGGGAGCCTGCAGAGGAAATGTATGCCATGACCGAAGTAGTATGTGATATCTTACCAGAGGACAAACCTCGCTATTTAATGGGAGTAGGCACGCCCATTAATATATTGGAAAATATAGCTTTAGGGATAGATATGTTCGACTGTGTAATGCCTACACGCAATGCACGAAACGGAATGCTTTTTACAGCCCATGGCACTATAAATATCAAAAACAAAAAGTGGGAAGATGATTTTTCTCCCATTGATGACCAAGGTACTACTTTTGTTGATAGGGAATATTCAAAGGCCTATCTACGGCACTTGTTTGCGGCCAATGAGTATTTAGGTAAGCAAATTGCCACAATTCATAATTTGGGCTTTTATTTATGGCTGGTTCGAGAAGCCAGAAGGCGTATTGTTGGTGGCGATTTTACCCAATGGAAAAACGCTATGGTTAAACAAATGGATAAAAGGTTATAACATTGAGTATAATTGACAAATACATCCTAAAAAGGTATTTGGTCACTTTTGCAGTGATGCTCTTACTATTTGTTCCTATTGGGATTATGGCCAATCTCGCTGAACAAATTGGCAAGATGATCGACAATGATGCGCCGACCAATGCAATAATTATCTATTACGTCAATTTCACTATTTATGTGGGCAGTCTGCTATTTCCGATATTTCTATTTTTATCGATAATTTTCTTCACCTCAAAA
>JABDKZ010000478.1 GCA_013001935.1 Maribacter sp. | reverse complement strand
ACTTGCACAAAATCTTCCCTAGGTATACAATCCCCATCAGTCATGATAATATAATCGGTAGTACAGGCCAATATGGCCAGGTTCAGTATTCTGCATTTCTGAAAACCTTCATCCTCTTGCCAAACATGGTCAATTCTATAACCCACTTTACCCCTCATCATGTCTATGAGCTCCTTGGTTTCAGGACCGGAGCCATCGTCGGCTATTATCACCTCAAAATCCTTATAGGTCTGGCAATTGAAACCCCAAAGAACCTTCTCTAGCCACTTAGGCTTATTGTATGTACTAATAATGACACTAACAGTGCTCATGCAAGATTACTATTTTCAGTATTAGTACAAATGTAGTTTATTGAAAAAGATCTTACATAAAATTCCTAGGTCAAATATGTGCGGCGCCAAGGAAATGGATTGAAATTGGCTATATTTACTCGATTCAATTTCAGCAGCTCGAAGACCCAAATGAAATTCCTTGTTATCCAACAAAAAATGATAGGAGACGTTTTGACTAGTACGGTCATCTGCGAAAATTTAAGACATGTTTATCCCGATTGTAAAGTTCATTTTGTTGCCCATGAGAATACCTTGGCGGTAGTAGCGAACAATCCGTTTATAGATCGGATTATTGTTTTCAAAAATGAATATAGAGAAAGCAAAAGGTCATTTTATGGATTTTTAAAAGGAATTAAAAAGGAGCAGTACTATGCTGTAATCGATGCCTATGGGAAATTAGAGAGTAACCTTATTGCCCTCTATGCCGATGCCACATATAAAATATCCCATTACAAATGGTATACGAGTTGGATATATACCCATACCATAAAGGAAAATTTGATACCAAATGAAGGTCTTCCATTAGCCATTCAAAATAGACTTCAATTATTAAATCCGATTCTTGGATCGAAAAACGAATTTATAACCTACCCAAAAATCTACTTGACCATAAAGGAAATGGAATACGCAGCCAAGCGTGTTGAAAGTATAAAAACCAGTTCAGATCAAAAATTGATCATGATCAGTATACTAGGCAGTAGCCCTGTAAAAACGTATCCCCCGCTATATATGGCTGAGTTACTTGATACGATCTGTGCACATACCAATGCAATGCTAATTTTTAATTATATTCCGAACCGAGAAAAAGAAGCCCAAGCCATTTATGACCTATGTAGCGCCACCACTAAAGAGCAGATTAAATTTGATTTTCGTCCTACTACACTTCGCGATTTTATTGCCCTATTATCCCAGTGCAGCACATTGATTGGTAATGAAGGTGGAGCGGTCAACATGGCCAAAGCCTTGGATGTGCCTACATTTTGTGTGTACAGTCCGATAATTATAAAAGGGGCATGGCACAGCCAAAAAATAGCAAAGCATGTCGGTATATCATTAAATGAATACAAACCAAATCTCTTTGAGGGTGTCGATAAAAAACAAATCACAAAACATATAGGTGAATTTTATGAAGCTTTTAAACCAACTCTTTTTAAAGAATCACTACAAAAGTTTTTACGAGAATATAGTAACTAATGGAAAGCGAACGTACTAATACCAATATCTGCGAGGTATCGATAATCCTCATCAACTATAACTCTTCGGAGTATTCCATAAAATGCATTGAACGTGTGCTGGAAATTACTTCTAATTCGCTTTCCTATGAGATTATCATAGTGGATAATGCATCAAAAAAAGAGGACTTTGCGCTGCTGAAATCTTCCTTGGCCCAATTGAACAATGATAAAGTTTCATTATATAGAAGTCGAATCAATACAGGTTTCGGAGGGGGCAATATACACGGTGTGCAATTCGCCAAAGGTAAATACTATCTTTTTTTGAACAACGACACATTGCTCCAAAACGATGCTATAGCAATTTGCCACGATTTCATGGAAAAAACCTTGGATGCCGCTGTCTGCGGTGCTCAAATCTTTAATGAAAATGAAGAAAAAGAAGTAAGTTTTGACCATTTTACATCGTTTTTTAGAGAAATATTTGGCAAAAGGGCCCTGGAATTGGTATTCCCGAAATCAAAACCCAAAAGAAGAAAAAACTACATAAATCCAATTCCTGTTGACTATGTGAATGGTAGCTTTATGTTTTTTAGGGCTTGTGATTTCAATGCGGTTGGTGGTTTTGACACGAATATTTTCCTCTATTTTGAGGAAAACGATATTTGCCTGCGGTTAAAAAATAGAGGTAAGAAAACGTATTTTGTTCCTTCTGCCTCTTACCTGCACTATCAAGGTAAAAGTGTCGATAAAACCGGTATACCCATCCCCACCAAGATCGAACTCAAGACTTCAATGTTCTATGTAATCCGAAAGAATTACGGATATTTGCACTATCAGATCCTACGCATGTTTTTTATATTTCGGTATGGTTTCACCTCTATTTTCAAGCCCAAATATTTTCCACTGTTCCATCGGATTTTGATAGGTCTTCCACTAGGTAAATCGTTAAAGCAGAAACAGCTAATTGAAGATTAAAAAATCCTTCAATTTGCTCGCATAATAACGATAATAATGGACAAATGACAAGTATTAAAAATCACTCAGCCAAAGAATAAAGCATAATTAAAATTTAAAAAATTGACCTCGGAAATAAATAACGCAATTGAAGTTCTAGTAAAAGGTGGATTGATCCTTTACCCAACAGATACGGTTTGGGGCATTGGCTGCGATGCCACCAATGAGGCGGCTGTTAAAAAGGTGTTTGCACTTAAGCAAAGAAACGATAGCAAGGCACTCATTTGTCTAGTCGCTAATGATGCAATGTTGGAAAGACACGTTGAGCAAGTCCCAGACGTTGCTTATGACATACTTGATCTTGCCACAAAACCCACTACCATCATTTATGACAATCCCCAGGGATTGGCCAAAAACGCCATTGCCCAGGATAATACCATGGCCATAAGGGTTGCCTCTGACAAGTTCTGCCAGTATTTAATCAATAAGTTTAAAAAACCCATAATATCGACTTCGGCCAATATTGCTGGCCAACCAACCCCGAAGGGCTTTTCCGAAATAAGTACACCTATTTTAAAAGGTGTAGACTATATCGTAAATTTGCAGCACGACAAAAAAAACGGACCACCCTCCTCGATCATCAAACTCGCTAATGATGGTACGGTAAAAGTGATTCGTGAGTAATAGTAAATTGTATTCCTGTCAGATCCAGCGAAGTCGCGATGCCTAAAAAAAATGTCAGAACAAAACCATAAACAAGCACTTCAAAATCCGATTTTTAAAATCCTTTCCGATGCTTCAATCGAGTTAGGGGTCGAGAGCTATGTGATCGGAGGCTTTGTACGCGATTATCTGTTACAAAAAGGCATTCCAAAAGACATTGATGTGGTCGCTGTAGGTAGCGGTATTGCATTAGCCAGAAAAGTAGCTTCTAAATTGCCTGGGGAACCTAAAATATCTGTATTTAAAAACTTCGGTACGGCCATGATCAAATACAAAGATATGGAGCTGGAATTTGTAGGCGCTAGGAAGGAAAGCTACCATCGGGATAGTAGAAAGCCCGTGGTCGAGGACGGTAGCTTACAAGAAGACCAGGAACGCCGTGATTTTACTATCAATGCGTTGGCATTGTCTTTGAACAAAGGCAATTTTGGGGATTTGTTAGATCCCTTTGATGGCATAGGTGACCTCGAAAAAAAGATGATCCGTACTCCCTTGGAACCCGGAATCACCTACTCCGATGATCCCTTACGCATGATGCGTGCCATACGTTTTGCTACACAGTTAGACTTTACCATTGCATTGAGGTCATTACAAGCAATCACAGAACATAAGGATCGTATCAAAATTGTTTCGGAAGAACGCATCGTTGATGAACTCCATAAAATATTGGCCTGTCCAAAACCTTCAATTGGTCTTTCGCTATTGCACAAAACAGGATTACTACCCTACATAC
>JABDKZ010000470.1 GCA_013001935.1 Maribacter sp. | reverse complement strand
TTTTGATATAGTAGTTTTCCGGAACGGTATAATAAAGAAAATGGATTAGTACAGAAGTCGTTAAGCTATAGATCAGGAATATTCGTACCCAATTCAATACCTTATTTTCAAGAAAAGAGAACGTATTTTGGACTTCTTTTTTGTGTTGGATCAGAAGTTTTAAATTCCATATTCCTACACCCCAAGAATAAATAATACCTAAAATCGTAAAGATGAGTTCGAACCAAAAATTTTGAGCGATTTCCAATTTGGTGGAATAGGGAAGAAAATAAATAATTAACTGAAGCACAAATGAAATGACCCCAGGATAAAGTAACCAATACTTAATTTTTTGATCTGAGAAAATAGAAATTTTCTGAGTATAAATAAAAAAGATAGGAAAAAGAAGCCAAGAGAAATTAAAGGGTAAAAGAAACAATTCAGGGTAGTCATGATCAATACCTAGTCCACCTGGGATAAAAACCGCCAATTTTAAAGAAAACAATACCAAAAACAAACCAAGAAAATAGGAGCTTCTGAACTGTTTAAAATTTAGAACTAACAATAAGACACCTAAAGCAATACCTTGAATAAACCCAAGGAGATCTAATAAGACTTGTAAGTTAATATTAGGGTCTATGGCTGCTATTAAAATTAATGGCTAATTTTTTTTAAGGTATAGAGTAATTTGTGAAATAAATAGATTTGGAAAGTGATTTTTTATTATTTCCTACAAAATAAATGTAAGAATAAATGCGATGGATCTAATATATTGTAAGAAATTTATTTTATTAGGGCTAGAAATTACAATGATCATTTATCTTTTCGAAGCAAAACATAAACAGCATAGGCGGTATATTGGATTAAAAAGGGAAGAATCCAAAGATCATAACGAGCCATATTATCCGGAAGCGAATCAGCAGCTGGGAAGAAAACCTGATCCAACCCAAGCAGAAGACATTTCAGGATGTCATAAATCATCACAACCAGTTGAATGCAGAACTCATGAACTTGAAGAATTATGTAGATGCATCTGAGCCTAAGCTGACTAAAGGTGCCGAGGATCGGCTAAAGGATCTTTTAACCCAATGGAACACCTTTGATCAAGAACGCAAATCCATTGTAGAAACAGAAATGCAGGAGTACAATAGCCTGTTTAGGTCGCTTGAAATCCCTGCAATTGTGCTACCTGATTCAAATGAATAGCTTGATTTTTATAAATCGGACTAATCAAAACTATACGAAAAGTGATCCCCTTTATAATGCTGGCATTTTGCCGGAGGCAAGATTTAGTTTGGATCGAATTATTGGAATATCACATATATGAAAACACAAAAAAAAACATGCCTGGAATGTGATGAAGTGATCCTCGGCCACTGCTGGTAGATTAATTAAGCAATTTATTGAACTAAATATTCTAATTGAGTTTACAGGGTTCAAGAGAAATCGAAAGTTTATGTTTCGTGAATATGTGAACGTATTTACAAGAAAATAGAACCACCATAGAGTGTCTTAGCAATTCTTCTCCTAAACATTGTTGAATAACAAAATTATCTCTCTTCTTATATAAATAGGGGCAACTATTTATCATTTTCTATATCGATAAAGCAATTTGTATCTTTAATAAAATCATACCAACATAATTCAAATACACCAATGAGACTCCTTTTACTTATTACTGTCAGCTTCTTTTTACTACCAGTTAACGTCCATTCACAACGTAGAAAAAGGCAGGCTCCTGAACCTGTCATTCAAATTCAAGATTCCGTATTTCACGGTTTGAAATGGAGAAATATAGGGCCGTTTAGGGGAGGCCGCAGTGTGGCTTCAAGTGGAGTCTTAAAACAACCCATGACCTATTATATGGGTGGTACCGGTAGCGGGATATGGAAAACCACAGACGACGGTATCACCTGGAAAAATGTCTCGGATGGTTTCCTTAAAACTGGAACTGTTGGTGCCATTGCCGTTTCAGAAAGTGATCCCAATGTCGTAGTTGCAGGAATGGGGGAACATGCAGCCAGAGGGGTAATGACCTCAATGGGCGATGGTGTCTATAAATCTACTGATGCTGGAAAAACCTGGAAACACATGGGCCTTGATTACACTCGGCATATCTCCGATGTGGTAATACACCCAACCAACCCCGATATAATTTACGTGACGGCACAAGGTGCCCAGTACGGCCCTTCAGCTGACAGGGGGATCTATCGTTCTTTGAATGGCGGTACTTCCTGGGAACGCGTGCTTTTTATAAATGATACCACCGGAGCTTCTTCGCTTAGTATGGACATGCAAAATCCGCGTATTCTATATGCCTCTATGTGGGAACATAGGCGCTATCCCTGGACCATGGAATCCGGTGGAGAGCATTCAGGCCTTTATAAATCTACTGATGGGGGCACAAGCTGGGAAAAATTAAAAACGGGATTACCTGAAGAATTTGGCAAGTCGGGTATTTCTGTATCCCGGGCGAATCCGGAACGGGTATTTGCTGTGATCGAAGCCGAAGGAACAAAAGCGGGGGTATATCGCTCAGATAATGCCGGTGAAAAATGGCAGCAAGTAAACAAAAACAGGGTTAATGTAGCGCGGTCCTGGTACTACATGGAGATCTTTGCAGACCCTCAGGATCAAAATATCGTGTATGTGCTCAATGCACCGGTTATGAAATCCATTGACGGGGGAAAATCTTTTAGCAATTTATCCACACCACATGGCGACAATCACCATTTGTGGATCCATCCGAATAACAATAAAATAATGATCAACTCCAATGATGGAGGTGCCAATGTATCGAACAATGCCGGAAAGAGCTGGAGCACCCAGCAAAATCAATCCACAGCTCAATTTTATCGGGTCATTACGGACAATTTGGTGCCCTATAATGTCTATGGAGGACAGCAGGATAATTCTGCCATTTCCATAGCGAGTCGTACGAATGATTTTGGTATCGACTGGAAAGACTGGCATTCTGTTGCCGGTTGTGAAAGTGCTTATCTCGCATTTGATCCGGACAATCCCGATAAGATCTACGGCGGCTGCTACCAGGGGATCATCGAAAAATGGGTTGCCAGCTCAAATGAAGGCAAATCCATTAAGGAATATCCGGAATTGGCCCTGGGGAATGTCCCGGCCGATTTTAAATACCGCTATAACTGGAATGCCCCTATAATCAGTTCGCCTCATGACAGGAATACCATTTATCACGCAGGAAATGTTGTCTTCAAAACAGTAGACGAAGGTCAAAGCTGGACAGTAATTAGCCCTGATCTCACCAGAAATGACAAAGAAAAACAAGGACCCGGTGGTGGCCCATATACAAATGAAGCTGCCGGTGGTGAAAATTATAATACGACTATGTAC
>JABDKZ010000450.1 GCA_013001935.1 Maribacter sp. | reverse complement strand
GCGTGTAGGGTTCCCCCTCAATTTCCCAACCTCCATAGGCCGCATCCCATTCCCCAAAAGCGCGGGTTGTCGCCGCACCTCTTCGTGGTGATTCATAGGGCCACTTGAATTGGGTTTGTTGCTCTGGATTGGCCGGATCAAAAAACGGACCTGCCTCTACAACAGCCACGTTTAAACCAGCATCTGCGAGTTGCTTGGTTGCCATGCCGCCGCCTGCACCCGACCCCACTATGATGACGTCATATAATTCAGATGATTCCTTTATTTGCATAGATAGTTTTTAGCTAATTCCCCAAGATAAAAATTAAATACATCATATTTTTAATTTTTCGCCTTTCTGAATCAATTCTAATTAGATTTGACATAAAATGATACTAATTTGACAAAACAGAGCCACTCATTTGGTTTGGATTAATGCTTAAGAATAAATTTTATTGGACATCTAAATGCAACCTGCATACTTAAATTGCGTGAACCAACAAAAGCTCTTAATCTTAAAGGGAAACTTGGACAATGCATTTATTCTTCCATAAAACGACAGAATAGTATTTAATAATTTCTGGCCTTATTTATAACTTTAATGCTAAGGAATTAATCGATTACTATCCCGTGGATGTAGCGCTTTACGTTCCTTAATTAGGTGTTCGAGTATGGTTTCAAGGAGAATATCGATTATTTTTATTTTTAGTGGTTATGGGTAAAACACTATTTAAATGCTTTGCTTTTATTGTTTTTGCATCTGGTTTGTTTTCCTGCAAAACGACATTAATGAAGAAATCTGTGAGTTTAAATGTGGCCGATGAGAAAGCTGATGAATCGGTAAAACATTTGATGCTAAGAATCAAGGAAATACCCAAAACAGGGTATGCTTTTGGCCATCAAGATGCTACTGCCTATGGTCTTGGATGGAAGAATGACGGAAATAGCTATAAAAGTGATGTGAGTGAGGTATTAGGTGACTTCCCGGCCGTTTACGGCTTTGAATTGGGACATCTTGAACTGGGCCATAGTCAAAACTTGGATACAGTGAATTTTAACCTCATGGGCAAACTCATTAAAAAGGCTCACAAAGATGGAGGTATTATCACTTTAAGTTGGCATCCCGATAATCCGGCAACCAAAAAATCGGCCTGGGACCCTTCTCCTACGGTTTCCCATATATTGAACGGCGGTTCCTTACATCCAAAATACAGGGCTTGGCTGTCGAAAGTAGCGGAATTTCTAAACGCACTAAAGACCAAAAGGGGCAATTCCATTCCAATCGTATTTAGACCCTATCACGAAATGAACGGATCTTGGTTTTGGTGGGGCCATGGCAATTGTACCCCAAAAGAGTTTAAACAACTCTGGAAAGAAACTTTTGAATACTTAACCCAAATACATGATGTACACAATCTATTATATTGTTATGCTACAGATGCTGTAAAAAACGAAGCGGAATATTTGCGGTATTATCCTGGTGATGATTACGTGGACATTCTAGGAATAGACCTTTACCATAAGAAAACAACAGAAGCGTATATTGAAATACTAAATGATAATTTAACGCTATTATCAAAAATTGGGAAACAAAAGAATAAACCATATGCTATGACAGAAGGTGGATTGAATATGGTTACCATTGACAATTGGTGGACCGAAGTTTTACACAAAAATGTAGCTGATAAGGGCATAGTATGGGCACTTTTTTGGAGAAATGCCTGGCCCGATCATTATTTCGCACCCTTTATTGGTCAACAAAGTAGCGCGGATTTTAAAGAATTCCATGCGCTTCCCAATGTTCTTTTTCTTAAAGAAATCAGTAAAATCAAATAGATTAACGAGAGCGTAGGTGTCAATAATGAAGACCCTCGGTGAAAATTGTTAGAATGAAAGCAACAGCCAAAAAGACCAGTTCAAAATCCATAAAACAACTCTATAAAGAGCATATTAGCCTCGTCATTAGAAAGAATATTGAAATTCAACACAGTTCAAACCTCTTTAAGAAATATAAATATCCGATTCTTACGGGAGCACATGTTCCCTTACATTGGCGGTATGATCTAAATAAAGAGTCGAACCCCTTTCTTCTAGAACGCTTGGGTATTAATGCAGTATTTAATGCGGGTGCAATTAAATGGCAAGGGAAATACGTACTGGCATTACGGGTTGAAGGAAAAGACAGAAAATCTTTTTTTGCAATCGCCGAAAGTGAAAACGGAATCGATAATTTCAAGTTTTGGGACACTCCGTTACTAATGCCCCAAACCAGTAATCCGGATGTGAATGTTTATGATATTCGGCTTACTTTACATGAAGATGGTTATGTTTATGGCATTTTCTGTACAGAAAGAAAAGACCCAAATGCGGAAGCTTCGGATACTTCGTCTGCAATCGCAAATGCCGGAATTATACGTTCTAAAGATCTTCTAAATTGGGAACGATTACCTGATTTAATATCAGATTCATCGCAACAACGAAATGTTACTCTACATCCTGAATTTGTTAGTAGCAAATATGCCGTATACACCAGACCTCAAGACGGCTTCATAGAAACTGGCGCCGGTGGGGGAATCGGCTTGGGATATATTGATGATATGTCTTTTCCCAAAGTGGAAAATGAAGTAATTATTAATCCAAAGGAATACCATACCATATATGAGTTAAAAAACGGTCAAGGCCCCTCTCCCATTAAAACAACTGAGGGATGGCTACATTTGGCCCATGGTGTTCGTAATACGGCTGCCGGACTACGATATGTACTCTATATGTTTATGACCGACCTCAATAATATCGCCAAGGTCATTTATCAACCAGGCGGTTATTTTATGGCGCCAGACGATAAGGAAATTATTGGTGACGTTGGTAATGTGTTATTTTCCAACGGATGGATTGCCGATGACAATGGTGATGTATATATCTATTATGCCTCTTCGGATACGCGCATGCATGTAGCGAAATCGAGCATACCCATCCTGGTGGATTATTGTAAAAATACACCGGAGGACAAACTTACGTCAAGCGGTTCAGTTGCACATATTTTGAACCTTATAGAAAAAAACAAAGGCCTGTACTAAGAAAGATACATCTATACTATGGTTGCTGAAGAAAAGGATTCCTATGCCCTTGAATTGGAATTTGAATTAAAGAGGATTTTGGATTATTGGCAGAAACAAACCTTGGATACTAAGTATGGTGGCTTTATTGGTCGTATTGATCATTTTAATAATTGTATTGAAAACGCTCCAAAAGGTATCATTCTGAATACGCGAATTTTATGGACATTCTCTAGGGCTAATAATTTTTATAAGGATTCTAGATATGCCAATGAATGCTTAAGGGCCTTTGCATATTTGTATGACCATTTCAATGATAAAAGATACGGCGGTGTTTTTTGGGAGGTAGACCATACTGGTAAACCATCAAATAAAAGAAAACAGATCTACGCCCAGGCATTTTGTATTTATGCACTCTCAGAATACTACAAGTACGCTAAAAATTCGAAGGCCTTGATTTGGGCGATGCAACTTTTCAATTTGGTTGAGGAAAAAGCATATGATCCTGAATTTGGCGGTTATATTGAAGCTTTCGATGAAAATTGGCAAAATTTAGAAGATCAAAGATTAAGTGAAAAGGATCTAAATGCCCCAAAAACCACAAATACTATTTTGCACATTTTAGAGGCTTATACTACACTGTATGAAATAACGGCCGACGCCCAAATAGAAAAATCGCTAAAGCGATTGATCGATCTTTTTTTAGGCAAAATTTTTAATTCCCAGAACCATTTGAAACTTTTCTTTACAAGGGATTGGGAATCCATGTCTACAGAAATTTCATACGGTCATGATATTGAAGCAGCTTGGCTCTTATGCCACGCCGCAAATGTTCTAGGAGACGCTATTCTAGTGAAGAAGACAAACGAATTGTTGGTTGCAGTGGTCAATACATTTACGTCAGAAGCCATTGATGTGGATTTTGGCGTATGGAATTCTAAAGATTCCAAAACCATGGCTATGGATAAGGACAAACATTGGTGGGCGCAAGTAGAAGCTATGGTTGGACTATGCTATGCCTGGATAAAAACGAAAGACGATTCGTATTTTAACCATAGTCGCCAAATTTGGGATTTTACTAAAAACAATATTATTGATACCAAAAATGGAGAGTGGTTTTTTAGGGTGAACGCCACTGGTGTGCCCTATACTTTTGAGAACAAGGTTGGTCCTTGGAAATGCCCATACCACAACAGCAGAGGGCTTATCGAAATCATTTCAATACTGAACGAAAGTTAATTCATTCCACGAATCTCAAGTGTCCTTTTTATAACTATAAGAACACGCTTGCTTACAAGGCCCTTTTTATCCCTGAAAAATCATTTCGATATTGGGTAGGCGTCCTGTTTTTATTCTTTCTAAAAACCCTATTAAAATTGGCTATACTATTAAAACCACAGATAAAGGCAATTTCAGAAATACCCAATTCTTTCTCGATTAAGAATTTAGAGGCATATCCTATTCTGACTTCATTTAAATAATCAACAAAAGTCTTCCCTGTTCTTTTTTTAATGAATCGGTTAAAGGAAACATTGCTCATATTCACTAATTCCGAAGCCTCCGAGAGTGTGATTTTCTTATCGTAATTTTTCTGAACATAGTCATAAAGCAACTTTATTTTCTTGCTATTCTCAAAATTCATGGGTTTTACACTCAGGGTAGATAATAATCGCTGATTACGTGAAATAGCCAAATCGTAAAGAATGGAGAAGATCTCCATAAAATTATCCATCCCCTCCATTTTTGAGACTTTTAAAATTCTTTCCTTTAAAGCCATGGAAGTTTCCCTTGAAAACAAAATGCCATGGGAGGAATGTTCAAGCATTTCCTTGATAGGACGCATTACACTTCGGTCTAAAAACGAATCATTGAACAAATCATTTTGAAACTGTATCGTAACTTCCCTGATCTCTTTATTAGTACATTCATGTTGCTCCCAAACATGATGTAAATTTGCACCAACAAGCACTAGGTCTATATCATCGATTTTTTCGATGCTATCACCTACCATTCGTCTAACATTTTTACCATTGAGAATAAAGTTCAATTCCAATTCAGGGTGAAAATGCATGGGATAATCAAAATATTCCTTGGTTCTATCCTCAACCAGGAAGCTATCTTCAGGCGATAATGGAACAATTTCCCTGTGTATTTTCTTTAGTATATCCAATTGTAAAAGTTATATGTCAAATTCTTATCAGCTTTTTGATAAAATACTACCATAGCAATAATAGTAATTTTCAAAGAAATGATCACAATACCCATGCGTTTAAGTACTTCGAAAGAAATGCCGGCAACCTTCACCTAAAGTTCATAATAATACCTCAGGTGGAGCGCTAGAAAAATATGCATCACTGCTTATTTCTGCTCAGCAAAGTAACACTATTTGTAATTCATTATACAATATCCTACTGAGTGGACCAGGAATAGGGTATCTTTTCTTATTACATTGTTTTATTCAGAAACCTTCCTTAAAAACATACTGAAGCAGCTAACTGAAAGAACTTTAATACCATCACAGGATATAAAGGCTAGTGGTAGTAAGCCCCAAGGCACTCACATCGTAATCAATTTAAAAAAGGCGACCGTATGAAAATATGAGGGGATTAAACGTCCTTTAATTCCCTTAAAATAATTTCAATACTTTTTTTGGCATCACCAAACAGCATTTTT
>JABDKZ010000435.1 GCA_013001935.1 Maribacter sp. | reverse complement strand
CCACCTCTTTGGTAACATGTGGGGGATAGTTAAATTGGCCTATAGGATATTGCAATTTTTTAATATCGATGTTTTCCATAGTCTAAAAATAGAAAATTTAATACAGTTTTAACCTTCCACTTTTAGGGTACAATTACACAAAGAACTAATTTTATATGATAACTGATTAGCAATTTAAAAATACAGAAATGGCAACAATTAGATTGGGTGATAAAGCACCGGATTTTACAGCAGACAGTTCAATGGGTAGTATCAATTTATATAATTATTTAGGCGATAGTTGGGGGATTCTTTTTTCACATCCTGCAGATTTTACACCGGTTTGTACTACAGAACTTGGTACAGCGGCTAAATTCAAGGATGAATTTGACAAACGTAATGTAAAAATGCTGGCATTGAGTGTTGATGGTTCTGATTCACATAGGGAGTGGATTAAAGATATCAACGAAGTACAGCATACAACGGTGAACTTTCCAATAATTGCGGATGAGGAAAGGAAAGTTTCAGATTTGTATGATATGATCCATCCAAAGGCCGACAATAACTTCACGGTGCGTTCAGTGTTCATTATTGCTCCTGATAAGACCGTAAAACTAACACTTACTTATCCTGCCTCAACCGGTCGTAATTTTTATGAGTTATTACGGGTTGTAGATTCTTTGCAATTAACCGCTTATCACAAGGTTGCCACTCCTGCGAATTGGGAACACGGACAAGATGTTGTTGTGAGCCCCAGCATCCCTACAAATGAAGCAAAAGAGCTATTTACTAAGGGCGTTGAGGAAATAAAGCCCTATTTAAGAATGACGCCGGATCCAACGGTATAATTATCATTCTTATTACGGTAATTATAACATGAAAGACCTACTTGATAAAAATCACGGTAGGCTTAATCTAAAGATAACTATCAAATAATTACGCATTTAATTTTTTTACGCTACATTTGCGTTTTAATTAATATTTAATATTTTTATTATGAGTAAAGGAACAGTTAAATTCTTCAATGATTCCAAAGGATATGGTTTTATAACTGAAGATGGTTCGAACGAAGATCATTTTGTACACATTTCTGGCTTAATCGACGAAGTTCGTGAAGGTGATGTTGTAGAATTTGAACTACAACAAGGTAAAAAAGGATTGAACGCCGTTAATGTGAAAGTAGTTGACTAGGTAACGATTATAACTTTTTTATATAAACCCCCAATGCATATGCATTGGGGGTTTTTTTGAGGAATAATCTTACTTTAGATGATTTTTTTATATTTTTGTTTAACGTTTTGCGCAACCTTTGCTCTTTTTTGTAATCTTAAGTTAAACAGAACACCTTCCCCCATGTTACAAGTAGCTCATTAAACCATGTTGACTTTCTTAACAATATTATTCTCACTGCTTATCATAAATATTGTACTCTTGCTTTTGAGTACTGGAGGGGCAAAGAACTAAGGATAAATACTGGATTTATCTTTTCTAGGTAGGGTATAACGCATATGAAGTGTTATATAAGTATAAGAAGCGATTCTAAATCCTGTTAAATATGCCCTCATTTTTTACCATTTTACTTTCATTAGTGTTGATCAACATCATTTTATTCGTTGCTAGTTTAAGGCAACAATCCAAAAAGTAGTTGCTGTTTCAATCAAAAAAGCCCCGGCGAATTGCCGAGGCCTATTATTTGTGGACTGAAGTATTGTGTTTATTTAACTTCCATCAATTCTACATCGAAAATCAAAGTTGCATCCGGTGGAATAACACCGCCAGCGCCAGCACTGCCGTAAGCCAAATTTGAAGGGATTACAAATCGGGCCTTATCACCAACTTGTAAAAGAGAAATACCTTCATCCCAACCTGGGATAACTTGCCCTACTCCCAAAGGAAACTCTATAGGTTGATTACGTTTGTAAGAAGAGTCAAAAACTTGACCATTAAGTAAGGAGCCTTCATAGTGAACAGAAACCGTTTTGCCGGTAGTAGCTTTGGTTCCTTCTCCTTTTTGGATTATTTTATATCTAAGTCCGCTTTCGGTTTCTTCGAAACCCGCGGCAACCTTATCCATTTCAGCGGCTTGTATCGCTTTTTCCTTGGCGATTCTTTCCTCTCTTGAGCTTTCAAAAGTTTTAAACGCCTTAAACGCGTCCCAATTCTTGGCTTCATCCCCAACCCTCACAATTTCTAAACTTTCTATTGCATCTGATTGTGCTATTGCATTAACTACGTCTTGGCCAGCTTCGACATGGCCAAATACCGTATGTTTATTATCCAGCCATGGCGTTGCCACATGGGTAATAAAAAATTGACTTCCATTAGTTCCTGGCCCGGCATTGGCCATTGAAAGTACACCAGGGGCATTGTGCGTCAATTCTGGATGAAACTCATCATCAAATTTATATCCGGGATCCCCTGTTCCTGTCCCTAAGGGACAACCACCTTGAATCATAAAATCAGGGATTACCCTATGGAATTTCAAGCCATTATAGTAAGGCTCTCCTGCAGCTTTTGCTTTATTCTCAATTTTACCTTCTGCTAGGGCAACAAAGTTACCAACTGTGCCGGGGGTCTTATCGTGAGTTAGTCTTACACGTATTTCTCCTTTTGAAGTATTGAATTTTGCGTAGATACCGTCTTGCATTTTGTGCTATTTTTTTTAATGAGCGGCAAAGGTAGGTAATTTAGCTCTGAGTTATAGAAGCGGTAGTCACAAAATTATGAGGAATAACAACGTATGGCGAAACCCGTTCCCCAATAAATATTACCCCTTGATTTTTGGTGGCTTAATAATCCCATATTTATCAAAAAGGTAGATCAAACTGGTCATTGTCGCTGCACCAAGCTCTAGCTCTCTTTTATTCACATGCTCAAAAGTGTCATTTTCAGCATGATGGTGATCAAAATATCGTTGCGAATCGGGTCGCAGACCTGCCAGCACCATTTGGTCATTTTTAAGTGGGCCAATATCGGCACCGCTACCCCCGCGCACAAACATATGTATTAGATAGGGCTCAAAAAGCTGCTTCCAACGTTTTACTTGCTCAAAATTAGCGTCTGAGCAATCAAAAGAAAAACCACGTGGGGTAAATCCGCCAGCATCACTTTCCAAAGCAAAGACATGGTTTTCATTCCTACTTTTGGCTATTTCAGCATATTTAGTACCTCCTCGGAGTCCATTTTCCTCATTCATGAACAACACGACCCTAATCGTACGCTGTGGTCTATATCCGCTTTCTTTTAATAGTCTGAGCACATCCATACTTTGAACACAGCCTGCACCGTCGTCATGAGAGCCATCGCCTAAATCCCAAGAATCAAGATGCCCCCCAACAATCATTATCTCATTGGGGTATTTGCTGCCTCTAATTTCCCCTATGACATTGAAAGATTCTACATCTTTAAAAAGTTTACAATTTTGTTTGAAATAGAATTTGGTAGTAGGACTCAATTTTAAGGTTGTACTCAAAAGCTCAGCTCCTTTCGTACTAATTGCAGCGGCGGGAATACGATCGGATGTAGGGGTATCACCATAACTCATAGATCCTGTATGGGGAAAATTATCCAATCTTAAGTTCATTGAGCGAACAATTACCCCAACGGCCCCAAACTTCGCCGCTTCAGTGGCACCCGCATAGCGCTGGTTCACGCAACCTGAATAGGACTGAAAGGTGCTTATCAGGGTTGGATCCATTGGCTTATTAAAAAAAACGATCTTCCCTGTAATTTGTTCTTTCCCAAGCGTCGCTAATTGCTCAATACCATTTACCTCAATGATATTTGCTTTAATTCCGTTCAAAGGCGTAGCAACGGAGCCGCCTAAAGCACAAATAGGTACATCGGTCGTTATCCCAGGAGCAGTTTCGAAATAGGCGAATTCAGGTGTGCCTCGCACCCATTTTGGTACCATTACAGACTGCAACCAAACCCGATCAATACCCAATGAATCCAGTTGGGCTTTGGTATATTCCACCGCTTTTTGGGCCTGAACAGATCCAGATAATCTGCCGCCTATTTGATTTGATAGATAGTTGAGCCAATCATAGGCCTTACCTTTGGTCAGCGCAGCATCATAAATGGCCTTTATTTGCTTTTCATCAGCGGATTGAGTAAATCCGTTCCAAGTGGTCAATAAGACAATCAGTGAAAATTTTATAAACCTCATTCGTTTTCTAATTCCTGTTTATAGCTTTCTAAATTAGCTTTTATTTTATCATCAAGCTCAGGTTCGGCGATATCTTTGTATTTAGCTAACTCTTCTAACAAGATCTGTGCGACAATAACCCTGGCGGCATTTTTATTATCCGCTGGCACTACATACCAAGGCGCATGCTCCTTAGCGGTATTCTTAATCGCAGCTTCATAACACATCTGATATTTGCTCCACAACTTTCGTTCCTTTAAGTCGCCCGGAGAGAATTTCCAGTGCTTTCTTTTTAATCGTAACCGCCGCAGTAAGCGCTGCCTTTGTTCCTCCTTGGAGAGATGTAAAAAGAATTTGAAGATTATGGTGCCATTTTCAGCAATATGCCTTTCAAAATTGTTTATTTGCTCGAACCGGGCATTCCAAAACTTTTGGTCAATATCATCAACATCATGAATACCGGGAATATTCTCACCTAAAATATATTCGGGATGTACACGTGTAACCAAAACATTTTCATAATGGGTACGATTAAAAATTCCGAACTTTCCTTTTGCCGGTAGGGCTATATAGTGTCTCCATATATAGTCGTGTTTCAACTCCAATGCCGTAGGAACCTTAAAACTATGTACCACAACCCCCCTAACATTAAAATCTTTGAATACTTCACGGATTAGGCTATCCTTGCCAGATGTATCCATACCCTGTAAGCAAACCAAAACACTGTATTTGCCATGGGCATAAAGTGTATCTTGAAAATCACCAAGATCTTCCCGAATTTTTTCAAGATCTTTTTTTAACTCCTTTTCGGTAGCGTTAAAATCCTCAAAAGTCGGGGTTTTGGCGAGATTGATGTTAGAATCTGCTTTATAAAAGCCAATATCTACGTTTTTCATGCCCTGAATATAAAATAATTTTGTCGTTGAATTGCAGGATATGTTAAAAAAGATGACCGTTTAACTGGGCTATTCCACATTTCATCTAAAATGGGGTTGAGCCGTTGCGTTCTGTCGAAAAAACTGGGTTTGGAAGCTTACTATGAGTACTTTTACCAGGTATTATTCCCAAATTTTACAACAAACGAAATACCTACATTATGAAGCGTCATTACTCAATACATATACTTGTATTAGTTTTCCTGTTTTCTTCTTTCAAGGTAGATAAGGCCTGTGATTATGCGGGTTCGAACATTAATTTCGTTAAGACCCAGACCGAAAAAGCCATTGCTGTAGACGATATTAATCAAGCACGATACTTTGCCTATAAGGCTTTGAATGCTATAGAAAAGTCTAAAAATCAATTGATGGAATGCGGTTGTGAGTACGCAAAAGAAAATATCACCGAAGGCCTTTCCAACTTAAAACTAGCCATTAAAGCAACTGCTCTGAACAGTACCCGCATTTTATTGAACAGAGCTTTGGAAAATACTATTGGGAGCCTTGAATCCCTCGCAGAACATGAATTGCATGACAGTAAGTATGGCAGCAATTTATTAGCCATGAATACGATTGTTGCCAAAAATGAAAAGACATCAAAGAAAAAGCCTACTAAAGAGGATTTCGAAAGAAAAATAGATATTGCATTAGAAAAATATAGGGAGTCCCTAAACAAGATAGTCACCTCGGTCGATTGCAATGAAGCAAGGGTCTTTGCAGAAAATATTTACTTGCAGTGCGAACAGCAATTATTATTACCAAATCTTACAGAAGGTAAAAAATACTATAACCTCAGAACCAAGGACATCACAGCTGCAGCCTTAGAAAAACTTAACGGATGTAAATAGTTAATGCTATTTGCTTGCAAAGAGTTTTACATCTTCTTCGGTAACTTCCTTGCCGCCAAGAATAATCAATCGCTCAACTACATTTCTCAATTCACGGATATTTCCTGTCCAATTATAACCTTTCAAGAGTTTTATAGCACCTTTTGAAAATTCTTTTGGAACTATGCCTTGTTCTTCAGCTATTTTTCCCGCAAAATGATTGATAAGTAAAGGAATATCATCTTGCCGATCATTTAAGGCAGGTACTTTTATTAAAATCACTGCCAACCGATGATACAAATCTTCCCTGAATTTATTTTCTTTTATTTCTTTATCAAGATCTTTGTTCGTGGCGGCTATTACCCTTACATCTACTTTGATATCCTTATCAGAACCAACACGTGATATTTTGTTCTCCTGTAATGCCCTAAGTACCTTGGCTTGGGCAGAAAGGCTCATATCCCCAACCTCATCTAAAAATATCGTACCCTTATTCGCTGCTTCAAATTTTCCTGCCCTATCTTTTATGGCAGAAGTAAAAGCACCTTTTACATGACCAAACAATTCGCTTTCTATTAATTCGGAAGGAATGGCTGCACAATTGACTTCGATAAAAGGTCCAGAACTTCTCGAACTTTTTTCATGTATCCAATGGGCGACCAATTCTTTCCCAGTACCGTTTGATCCGGTGACAAGAACACGAGCATCAGTGGGTGCCACTTTTTCAATAATGTCCTTTATGGCATTAATTTCCTTACTCTCACCGATCATTTCATAATTCTTGCTGACTTTTTTCTTCAAGATTTTATTCTCAACGACCAATTCCTTTCGATCCAAAGCATTTCTTACCGTGGTTAAAAGACGATTCAAATCTGGAGGTTTTGATATATAATCAAACGCACCCAAACGCATGGTGTTGACGGCAGTATCCAAGTCACCATGACCGGAAATCATTATAAATGGAATTTCGGGTTTTATCTTTCGAACAGCTTCCAGAACCTCAACACCATCCATTTTTGGCATTTTAATATCACATAATACCAAATCATAGTCTTTGTTTTTTATGGCTTCTAGTCCTCTTAGACCATCTTCGGCTTCTTCTACTTGATAAGTATCACTTTCTTCGGAAAGTATTTTCATCAAAACCCGACGTATGGCCGATTCATCCTCAATAACTAAAATATTTGACATAATCCAATTGTTTAAATTCCTATTCTAAACCCAGCCCTAAAGTACAAACTGGGTTCATCATTTAGTGTAAAAATATCATTTCTATCCTGATTATTTAAAACCGCTTTTTGAAATAGTGTGTGACCTCCATAACCGTAGAACGACATACTTTTTGTTATGTTATATTGATATCCGATGGTAAAGAGTGCTGCCGATGAAGAGATTGATGAAGCAATGCCCGTATCAGGTAAAATGATGTTGTTTTGAAGATTAACAAAGTAACCGTCCAATATAATTTCGGTTTGTATCATATGCCTCTCTTTTAAATGATATTTTAAGCCTGTTTTAGGAACCCCTACCACATATGACCAATTGGGATGAAATCGTTTTTCATAATACACTATGGGCAAAGGTATTCTTAATGCTACCGTTGAATTGTAGGTAATCCCAAAAACCAAACGTATTGGCTTATCAATATTTTGTTTGTTCTTAAAAGCACCCACGGTTATGTTCGCAGAAACATCACCTCGTACCACACGATTGGTCAAAGAAGAAGAAAGTCTTGGGGTCGCTACCCCAATAAAACGCCAATCCTCATTGTACCTATAGACATAGGCCAAGTTGAAATCGACCACATGTAGGCCTTTTACCCCTCCCATCGCAATCGGGTCATTCTCGCCGAATTCCTGGGATAAATAATTGTATTCTCCCCCAATAATAATATTGTCTTTCTCCCTAACCTTTATAGGTACGTTGGCCAGTATTTTAAATCTTGTAAATTCAACAGCAGCCTTGTTTTTTGGCATCAACATATATTCAATCCTAAAGATATCCGGAGATTGTGAGGTTACCTGTACTGTAAAAAAGGCACATAGAAGTATACCCAATACCATTTTATCAACAGTGACAAGGCTATCTCTCATTGATTCTTTATGTGTTGAAATAAATGAACGTCTCGTTGCGGAAATGGTATTTGAATATTATGAGCTCTAAATTGAGCGTCGATCTTATAGCGTATCTCGCTTTTTATCCAAGGATCAGTAAAACTATCCGAAATATAAAAGCTTAAAGAAAATAATAAGGCAGAATCTCCAAAATCCTCAAACAGTACAAAGGGTTTCGGGTTTTTTAAAACGTCCTTTTGATTTTGCGCTATCTCATCAAGAA
>JABDKZ010000420.1 GCA_013001935.1 Maribacter sp. | reverse complement strand
CTTGAGTTTGGATTTTCGAATAAAGGCAACATCGAAAAGCTGTCTTCGCCCTCATTCTCCTTTAATTCAATATCCAGAATATCGGCAATAGTAGCCATTATATCCGTTGTACAGATTGTCTTTTTAGAAAGGGAACCCTGTTTAATTCCGGATGGCCAGCGAACCACAAAAGGAACACGATGTCCCCCCTCAAAAATATCGGCTTTATGACCTCTATAAATCCCGCTTGGATCGTGGCCTTTCTCACCCGATATCTTAAAATTGGCCTCAGGAGAACAGCCATTATCACTAGTAAATATTACAATGGTATTTTCTGTCATTCCTTTTTCTTCCAATACCTCTGTCAATTGTCCCACATATGCGTCGATCATCATAACAAAATCACCATAAGGATTCAATCCGCTTTTACCTTGCCATTCCTTTGTGGGTAAAATTGGGGTATGCGGTGATGGTAGTGCCAGATATAAGAAGAATGGAGTATCTCGTGCTGCCTTTTCACGAATGAACGCCATTGATTTTCTAAAAAAATTGGGGGTTACCTCTTCATGTACAAAATCTGAAGCTGTTGGCCCTTTACGCCACCACGTATATTTATTCGTATCCTCGGTCATTCTGTCCACGCCTGCCGTAGGCATTGTATTTTCGACATAAACATAGGGTGCCATATCTAAAGAACCCGAATGCCCGTAAGCATAATCAAATCCTAATTCATTTGGTGAATTCGCAATCGGTTTTGTGAAATCTAGATTATCAAAATCCGCAGCATCCCAACCTTCGCCCCCAAATGATGTTGAATCTTTGAGCGCCCAATCCCATCCTAGGTGCCATTTCCCTATAAAGGCAGTTTCATATCCTTTGCGTTTTAGGAGTGAGGCAACGGTAGTTCTGCTCTTAGGGAGTAGTGCTTTTGACTTTCCAGTTAATACTCCACTTTTAATAGGACTACGCCAGTTGTACCTGCCTGTAAGAATACCATATCGCGTTGGTGTACAGACGGCTGAAGAAGTATGGGCATCCATAAACTTAATGCCTGTTGTTGCCAATTTATCAATATTCGGAGTCGCTATTTTTCCATCCGGATTAAAGGCTCCGATATCACCATAGCCTAAATCATCGGCCAATATGAAAACAATGTTCGGTGTCTTCATCCGGTTGTCTGCTTCCCCTTCTGAGGGCCCACAACCTACAAATGCACACGTAACCAGGATAAGCAAACCTAAATTCTTACATCCTTTTTTCATTGTACCCATTCTCATATGTAGACTCATGCCCACATTAATTTAAAATTAAGTAATCCTCGCTATTCTTTTACAAAAAATTGGAAAACTCTTTTGGATAATTAAGGCAATTAAAAACTTTACTCTAACTTTAATTTCCAAACAATTATAAAAGCGCTTATTTGTATAGCATTGTTGACATAGAAACCACGGGGAATGGTATTAAAGGGAATAGAATCACCGAGATAGCGATATTCAAGTATGACGGCTATGAAATTGTTGATGAGTATACTTCGTTGGTCAATCCCGAATGCGAAATTCCTTACTTTATTACAGGTTTAACAGGTATTGATAATGATTTGGTACGTGACGCCCCTAAATTGATAGAAATTACCAATGAAATCCTTGAAATAACGAAGGATACCATATTTGTAGCCCATAGTGTAGGTTTTGATTACAACGTCATTAAAAACGAATTTAAACTCCTAGGACTCGATTTTACTCGGAAAAAGCTATGTACCGTTAGATTGTCTCGTAAATTGATTCCAGGTTATAATTCGTATAGCCTAGGCAAACTGTGTTCGGCATTGAATATACCGCTTACCGATAGACATAGGGCTCGAGGAGATGCACATGCCACCACTTTGTTGTTTCAAAAATTATTACGGATAGATGGTGCAGAACCTGTCTTCAAAACCTTCTTAAATGCACGTTCCCAAGAAACTACCCTTCCACCGGCACTACCCAAGCAAGTGTACCATGACCTCCCAACCACCCCTGGCATCTATTTTTTTAAAAATGCAAAAGGAAAAATAATTTATATTGGAAAGGCCATAAACATTAAAAAAAGGGTGTTGAGTCATTTTTATGACAAGGCCACCAAGGAAATAGCTATGTGTGCCGAAACTGCAGACATTGATTATGAGCTTTCAGGCAGTGACTTGGTAGCCCTCTTAATGGAATCTGCCGCCATAAAGCATTACTATCCCAAATACAATCGTTCGCAGAAAAGGAATGTTCAACGTTTTGGCATTTTTTCTTATGAAGATCGCAATGGCATAATGCACCTTGCCTTCAATAAAATAAAAATGACTCCAAATCCTATTGCTATTTTCTACAATACCACAGATTGCAGGTTGTTTTTGGAAGAAATATGCAAGACCTTTTCACTTTGCGCCAAATACTGTCATTTACAAGAAAACGTAGCTACATGCTCTCATTATCGAATAAAAAAATGTGACGGAATATGCACCGGTGATGAAACAGTAAAAGTATATAATGAAAAAGTCGTCAAGGCTATTTCGTATATGAAGGAAAAAAATGAAAACTTAATGATTCAAGAAAAGGGAAGAAGTTTTTCTGAAAGCGCCTTCGTTTTAATAAAAGATGGCAATTATGTTGGTTATGGCTTTATGGATAATGAAACCCAAATCAATACATTCAACGATCTGGAGCCTTTTTTAATACCTCAAAAAAACACCCTGGAAGCCGAACGGATCATTCAGTCTTTTTTAACTAGGAATCCGCATAAATTACAGAAGCAGTTCGAAGCCCAATCCCTTCAATGAAATCATTTGTTCAATTTGTGATACATGCGTATAACAAAGAGAATCCAAATCATGAATATGACAGAAACGATAATGGAGTAGATCAATATAAATTCCATTACTTCCTATATTTAAAATAATTCATGAATCCTAAAATGGTCGGGGCCCAAAAAGCGATAAAAATAGCGTCTAGCTTATTCCCTTTGAGAAAAAGAACTTCAGATACTATTATTATAGAAACAACAACAAGGAGCATGACACAGTTCATAGCCCCAATTCTTTCAATAAAATTTTTAATCATTCCAGATATAATATTGAATAAATATAGCTATTTAAGCAATACAATCTTAAATAATAACCAGGAAGATAAAATGATAATTAGGGCAAATCCAAGCCAAAGGCTACACCTACTTGATAATGATGCCTTTAAGGCCTTGCCAAGGTAATTTAGTGCTTATTTTTTGTGCTAGCCTTTGTCTTTTTTCCCGCTATTCATGAAAATTATAAGGGCAGCAACCAATGCTACACAAACAA
>JABDKZ010000410.1 GCA_013001935.1 Maribacter sp. | reverse complement strand
AGCAGATGAACCTAGAGCAGGACCAACCTTATATTGATAGGGCATTAAAAGGTGATATGAATGCCTTTGCCTTTCTTGTAGATCGTTATAAACATATGGTCTTTACCTTGGCTATGCGTATGGTTAAAAATAGGGAAGAAGCTGAGGAAATTTCCCAGGATACATTCCTAAAGGTTTACAATGCACTGGATGGTTTTAAAGGTGGGGCTAAATTTTCGACATGGGTATACAAAATAGCATATTATAGGAGTTTGGACTATATTAAAAAACTAGGAAGAACCCCAAAGCTAAGCCCAATTGAAGGTTTGGTAGAAAATAGCATTGTTGAGGAAAAAGGTATTCTTGATAAATTGGAACAGATTGAAAAAAAGGGAATTATAAAAGAAGCTTTGCAATTTTTGCCGGGTGATGATGGCATATTAATTACATTACACTATTTTGAAGAACTCTCTTTACAGGAAATTTCTGAAATAGTGGAAATTAACGTCAATAATGTGAAAGTGAAATTGTTCAGGGCTAGAAAGCGATTGCATCAAATATTAATAAATAAACTAGAACCTGAAATAATCAGTAGTTATGCAAGAAGATAGGGAGACAAGATTCGACAAGTTTGTCCAGAACAGGATAAAAGAAGAAGGATTGGAAAAGCCTTCAGTGAATTTTACAAAATCGGTTATTTCAAAAATTGAAACACAAAAGATTCAAAGTAAGGCTTTGGAATATAAACCATTGATTCCAAAAAATGTATGGTATATAGCTGCAACCGCTGTAGTTGCGATTTTGTCATATGTGATCTATGGGAATGAAACCATAGAATTTAACTGGCTTCTAGGGAATAAAATGCAACAAATTACCCAATTGAACCTTGTTGAGAGATTACCGAACCTGAACATTTCGAATATTTATGTGTATGCTTTTATTGGCCTGGCATTTTTTGTAGGGGTACAGGTCTATTTACTAAAAAGTCATTTTGATAATCTCTATTATCTGGATTAAAACGCTTCAATTTAATTAAGGGTTACAATTCATTGGGTTGAATAATAATTCCTATTTTTAGAGCAATGGCTCTACTGACCTTTCTATTATTTACTGGTTTTGTGGCATTTTATGCTACGTGGAAACTTCGCCAGGATAAGATCAATACCCGAGATGGTTATTTTTTAGGAGGTAGATCGCTTTCAGGAATCGTCATTGCCGGTTCTTTATTGCTCACAAATATTTCGACGGAACATTTGGTAGGCATGAATGGTTCGGCCTATCGCAATGGAGCTATTATAGTAGCTTGGGAAGTTACTTCGGCCTTGGCCTTGGTTATTGCCGCACTCTACTTTGCACCGAAGTATCTCAAAATGGGATTGACCACAATTCCTGAATTTCTAGAGCAACGATTTGATGGTATCACACGTACATTGGTTGCATTATTATTGATAATTTCATTTGTAGCCACCTTGCTGCCCATTGTTTTATACACTGGAGCTTTGAACATTGAGGCCATCTTCGACATCTCAATACTACTTGATGTGACTCAAAAAGAAGGTATTTGGATAACTATAGTCGTTGTGGGAAGTATAGGGGCGATCTACGCCATATTTGGAGGTTTAAAGATGGTAGCTTATACAGATACCATTAATGGGTTTGGATTATTGGTAGCAGGTTTATTGGTACCTATTTTAGCTTTATTGAGTATTGGCGATAATAATCTAATAGAGGGTGTGACAAAGGTATTCGAGAACAGCCCGGATAAGTTCAATGTAGTAAGTCGTGAGTCTGGTGTTGGTCCAGGTTCTAGATCAGCTATTCTACCATTTGAGGTATTGTTTACTGGGCTTATGGTGAATCAGGTGTATTTCTGGACTATGCATCAATCAATAATTCAACGTGTTTTGGGAGCCGTAAATTTGAAAGAGGCCCAAAAGGGATTACTCTATACGGGATTACTTAAAATATTCGTACCCTTAATCATTGTTTTTCCGGGGATAATAGGGTTTTATTATTTTGGTGATAGCCTATATGATAATCCCGACAATGTATATCCCTTATTGGTGAAAAAAGTACTTCCCCTTTGGTTGACAGGTTTTTTCGTTGCGGTAATGATGGGTGCAATTCTAAGTACTTTCAATAGTGCTTTGAACAGCGCTGCGACTGTATTTAGTTTGGGTATTTATAAAAGATATATCAGCAAAGATGCCGGTGAAAAGAGATTGGTGAATATAGGCAAGTGGACGTCGGCATTGCTCGCAATTTTCGCTATTGGTATTGCACCATTTGTAGCAAATGCCCCGGAGGGCCTATATCAATTGCTACAACAATTGAATGGTATTTTCTTTATCCCAATCGCGAGTGTGATAATTGCAGGATTTCTTTTTCCTAAAGTAACGTCTTCAGGAGCAAAGGTGGGGCTTGTATTTGGCCTAATTTTTTATATTGTTACGTATTACGTCTTGGAATTGGACCTTCATTTTGTACATATATGGGGCATAGAATTTGTTTTGAACATTGCAATAATGCATCTGGCTTCGATCTTATTGCCAAAAGAAGAAAGATATATTATGAAAGATTCAGGTATTCTAGACTTGAATCCCTGGAAACATGCCAAAGCATTTAGCCTATTTTTAATAGCTATAACGGTTATTTTGTATCTTTGGTTAGGCAACGTTTAGTTATGGAAAAGACTTTCAGGGTTTATGATAATTCAGATGTTAAAGCTGCAGTACGCGGACATTACAGGAAAATGCGCGGGAATCAAACATTTGATTATGTTCAAAGAATGCATAAAAAATACCTGACCTTTGATAAACCAATGGATCTCTGGGAAGCCATGGAGCATTTAAATAATTTGGTTGATGTCAGTGACCCTGATCTGGACTTACCCAATATTCAACATTTAATACAAAGTGCCGAAGCAATAAGGGCAGATAAACGACCTGATTGGATGCAATTAACAGGATTGATCCATGATTTAGGTAAGATAATGTTCTTATGGGGAAGTGATGAAGATGGCACCAGTCAGGCTGAGCAATGGGGTATGGTAGGCGATGTTTTTGTCGTGGGATGTAAATTACCGGATACCTGTGTTTATCCAGAATTCAATACCCTGAATAGCGACATGAGCGACAGTCGATATAACACCGATTTAGGTATTTACAAAGCAGGTTGTGGATTGGATAACGTTGATCTGGCTTGGGGCCATGATGAATATTTATTTCAGGTGTTGCAAAATCATAAACCAAACAAATTACCTGAAGAAGCAATGGTTATGATTCGGTATCATTCTTTTTATCCCTGGCATACTGGGGGTAGTTATAGACAATTCTTGTGTAAGAAAGATGCACAATACCTAGAATGGATACGCGATTTTAACAAGTATGATCTTTATACCAAATGCGAAAAGACCTATGATCTTGCCGAAATAAAGGCATACTATAAACCCATTGCTGATAAATACTTGGGAAAAGGACCAATCTTTTGGTAGTATTATTCAAAAAAAACCGCCCTCCAAAATAGAAGGCGGTTTTTAATTATAGTTTTATTACATATACCAGAGATCAATGACTATGGTTTTGTTTTTAACAAGTTTAAAAACCGATTTTTTATAGCTCGGAAATCCTTTATGGTTGTTTGAATTGCCAACGCCTTCCTTGGGCATCCCAATCCAATTGGTTTTCAGCTTATTATTGTCGTCCTCATCATGTATTACCGATATTGCATATTCTCCAGCGGGCAAATTTAAATGAACATTGGCTTTTCCATTTTCAATATGTGCAATCCCTTTTTTGACGGCCATTGAAACATCGCCGGGAAAACCTTTCTTGCCTGAATAAACACTAAAAAGTATTTTCCCATTTTCAGATTTAATACCGCCTATTTCAACATTCAAATTTAAATCTTGACCAAAGGCAATACTTCCAAAGGCTACTGCTATTATAAATATGAAATGTTTGAACATACGAATATAGTTATGCCAAATTTAGACATACTATTTTACCATTTCATAACTACGCTTAATAAAGTTCGTAAGTTCTTCACCTTTTAAAAGCCCTTTGGACAATCGTGCCAAATCCAAGGATTGATTAATTAAGCGTTCCCGTTTCTTAGCGGTTTTGGTATTCAATATTGCACCAACCAGTTCATGATTTGTATTTACAATAAGATTATACATCTCAGGCATGCCGCCCATTCCGAACATTCCGCCACCGCCACCGGTCTGTTGCATCTCTTTCATTCTGCGCATGAATTCGGGCTCGGTAATAATGAAGGGCGAGGCCTTACTATCCATGGCTTCTAACTGAATGGTATACCCTTTGTCTGTTATAACCGCTTCTAATTCAGTTTTAAGACGATCTTTTTCTTCATCGGACAATTTAGAGATCTGAGTATCATCTTTTTTAATTAGATTGTCTAAATGGTCGGCATCAACACGGGCAAAAGAAAGATTTTCTTTTGATGTCTCAAGTTTTTGCATAAGGTGCGCAATGATAGGGGAATCCATCAATAAAACCTCATAGCCTTTGGCTTTAGCCG
>JABDKZ010000399.1 GCA_013001935.1 Maribacter sp. | reverse complement strand
TTTTGATTTTGGAGACGTCAAAATCTTTTTCCTCAGAGGCATCCACTAAGTCCCATGAAGAATTTTGATATAATCTTGAACTCTTGCTCACTGCTCGTTTTACGGCAACGGCTTCTTCCATTTCCATGGCATTATCATCTTGTGCCGATTGCAGCTGCATTTTTGATGCTCCCCTTGCCCCATAACCGATGTAAGTTTTGTTCAATTTTGAATTCAGTTTTATAATTATATCGTCATAGGGGGTATCAATATGTACTATGTGTCTGTTATGGTCAATGGCCATATATTCGCCTCCGGTTAGTGTAGCCCCTCTTTTCCAATCGGTATTGATGCCCTGCTGATAATTACCGCAGAAAATCGTATTGACAATTACGTCTTTCTCTTTGGCATTGGTAACGGCATCTTTATAGTTTAATTTACCCTGTGTAAATGGTTCGTTTCCGGCAATAAAGATCATTTTTAGATTATCCGGGTTTTTACCCCAGTTCAATTGCCTTAAAGCAGTATGAATGACCTGTCCACAATATTCTTCACCTCCATTTGTGCTCAGGGAGAATAACTTTTCGGAGATTTCATCAAGGTCAGTACTAAAATCAAGAACTTGCTGAATATAACCTTCCCGTGATGATAGATCATCATTACCATATTGGTAGAGCGCTATTTGTAAATTAGGACGTGAGTCATTACCACATTTGGCATGGGTAAATTTATTCACGATATCCCAGAGCTGGGATTTGGCTTGGTTGATCAAACCATCCATACTGTTGCTGGTATCTAATAGCAAAGCTATTTTCACGGTATTATTTGATGTTTTTTCAACCAATTCGCTGAATTTAGCTTCTACAATAATTGGATTCTTTGTTGTGTGTTTTGGTGTTAGTTCACAACCATAGGTCGTATTGACTGTTAGCCCCAAAAGGCACATTCCTAAAACTTGTTTTAAATTTTTCATTGCTGATTTCTTTTAAGTTAATGGTATAAAAGTAGGTTCAAACTAATTTTTAAAAAATAGGGAATGAGTAAAGTAGTCTTTTGAATGAGTTAAGGTACCAGCTTGTTTCGTAAACGATGATTTTAACTGAAACAACCGCTGTTTAAGGCTTTAGGTGATTTTTAAATACGGCTTAAATCCGCTAAGTTTACATTGTGTTTAAAGAAAAATGAATAAAATTTACCACATATGCATTGTATTTCTGCTGGGGGCTTTTACCTGTTTTCCTCAAGTCTCAGCGCGGAATACCGAAATGCAAATAAAGGGTTCTGTAAAAGGGCAGCAAAACAATATTCCGATTTCTGGAGTTGAGGTTTCGACCAGTGCTGGGGAATACACTTTGACTGATGGCTTGGGGGAATTCAAGATTTCTGCTGCCATTGGGGATGAACTGATTTTCGAAAGCCCACAATTTAAAACTGTTCGCTACAGAATTCGAAGTAGTGAGGATGTTGATGTGTTGGTCCAGGGATTTACGGAAACTGATAAAGGATCATTTGGAAGAGGTAAAAGTATCGATAGTGGATCCGCATTGCATAGAGCGTATTTAGACTCGGCCAGTTTTTATAAAAAGACCGATATTAAAAAAAGTATTGATTTTATAACTAAGTCAGTTGCCGAATTGGGCAAAAGAGGAAACAAAAGAGCCCTATCGCAGTCCTTGACAGCCTTGGGAGAGGTTTATCATTATCATAAACAATACGACCTTGCCATTGCCAGTTTTTTAGATGCATTGGAGTCACAGAACACAACTAAAACTTCATTTTTACTAGGCAAGGCCTATACATTCAATATGGATTTTGAAAATGCCAAATCCACTTTGGAACCTTTGATTAAGGTTAAAAATATGGTGCCGTTTCAAAGCATTGAATTATATGAATATTTAGGGGATGCCTATTTAGGGTCTGGAAATATTGAAAAGGCCGTGGCTTTTTATAGAGAGGGATTAAAGATTGCCGAGAAAAATCAGGTTAGTCCTAAAGTTACCGACCTCAATTCCAAAATTGCAGATGCCTATGCTGCTGATAATCGAAGTGTTGAGGCAGAAGGTTATTACACAAATTCCCTGAAATTGGCTAAAAGGCAAGCGCCGCAGCGATCAATTCAAGAAAAGGAAAAAGTGGCCGATTTCTATAATAAAAAAAATAGGTTCGACGAGGAAATCAAAATGCGTAAAGAGAGTTTGAATGAACTTGAAGGATTACCAGCAGAAAGCAAATCGGACAAGAGCAATGCGGTTTCCCCTGATACGATAACTTCACAGCAGATAAACTATAAAATTGCGAACGCCTATATAGCACAGGATAATTATGAGGAGGCTATCCCATATCTCCAAAAAAGTATCGTAGAAGCAGATAGCGATGATGACCTTATCATTCAAAAAGATGCTACGAGAAAGCTATCAGAGGTTTATGAATATAAAGGGGAATTCAATAAAGCCTTGGAAACCTATCAGGCGTACGTCGCGGTTGTTGATACTTTGTATCTACGCAAGGAACAGGAGATAGCTCAGGCGGCTCGGTTTAACCGGGAGATTGCCGCAAAGCAGAGCCGGATCAGTGGTTTAGAACAAGAGCGGCAGCTTTCACAAAGTAAGTACGATTTAGCAATTACAGGCCAGCAACTAGAGCAGGAAAGTAATAAGCGAAAGAATTGGGTCATTTATTCCCTGCTC
>JABDKZ010000345.1 GCA_013001935.1 Maribacter sp. | reverse complement strand
AATCATCTAGACCTATTAAACAACCCTAAAGTATATGCTAAAATAAAGGCATGGCTAATTTCATAAAACTTTCCCACCAAACCCATAAAATGACAACATAAATTTTGTGAACAAATTGGAAGCACACCTTAAAAAATGCATGTAGATGAATAGAGCGGAAATTTTAAAAGGGATAATTGAAGGCTATCGAAAGTCTATTCATCAAAGATATCAATACCAAAACATCAAGGATAAATATGGGATTCCAGAATCAATAAATGAAGACACAGTAAATCTTCTTAGGAATTATTGGTTAAAATACATTTATCCAGAATTTAATAAACGTAACGAATTAAACGAAGCATTCCAAAGTCTAGATAATTATATTAAACATCCAAAAAAACTAGTAAGACTTTTATTGGATGCCACTAAACTAATTTTTTATTACGGAAGACATCTACCCAAAATTTTAAACACGGGGCTTAAAGCAATGAAAACATTTCGAGCAGCAGAACGATTTGAAAACAGTCTTGTGGATGAAGCCATAAAAAATAAAATAGAAGCACCTTATGATCAATCTAAAATTAATGCACTTATAAAATTATTACCTCGTAAAGAAATTGAAAAATTTATTGCTACTTCCCAATCCTTGTTTGAAATCTTGCACGATAGAATTCAAATTGATAAAATCAAAGAGATTATTCAATATTTGATCCTTGCAATGAAAACAAAAGAGGAATCATACGCCTTAAGCCAGATTAGAGGTCTTGAAATTGGGCTTGAATTGATAGTTGAAGGTGATAAACTTTTTACTCAATTAGCAAAAGAAGATCAACAAATTTTAGTTTCCTTAATCACAGAAATAGAAAAGGATATGCTCGGATATAATGATTAAAATACCTTAATAGATCTTGATAAACCTTAATTCCCTTTTTGATGCTTATAATTTATGCCTAAGCCATTTTTATCCAGGTTCTTTTTCAGAACCACTTTCCATTTTTAATAAACCTTTAAAGGCATCATGAACTGAGTTGCCTTCATAGAGTACTTTATAAACTTCGTGGGATATAGGCATATCAACATTATAATCCTTCGCTAATTCCATAACAACTTTAGCCGTTTTTACACCTTCAGCAACTTCATTCATTTCTTCACTAATCTGCTCCAAGCTTTTTCCACGACCAAGCTGAAATCCAACATAATGGTTTCTACTTTTTGTACTCGAACAGGTTGCTACTAGATCTCCCATGCCTGCAAGTCCCGAAAATGTTCTACTTTTCCCTCCCATAGCTATACCTAATCGAGTTAACTCAGCTAAACCTCTGGTGATTAAAGCGGCTCTTGTATTATCCCCTGCATTCGCTCCATCTCCCATTCCTGTTGCAATGGCCATTATGTTTTTTAAGGCACCTCCTAATTCGCAACCAATCACATCATCATTGGTATATACCCTAAATAATCCTGTGCTAAAAGAATACTGTAATTGCTTGGCAATAGTGTCATCTACCATCGCTATTACTGCAGCTGCCGCCTGACCCGAATGAATCTCCTTTGCTAAATTCGGACCTGTTAATACACCTGCGGGATGACCAGGAAGTTCTTCTTCAATAATTTCTGTCATTCGCATTTTGGTGTCTAATTCTAAGCCTTTCGCTAAACTTACAATTGGTACCCAAGGTCTTATATGCGGTTTCGCTTTTTTTAATACGTCCCTAAAATATTGGGATGGAATGCCAACAACAATAACATCCGCATTCTTAACCGTATCTTCAATTGAATTAGACGCCTTTAAGTTCTTGTTCAATTGGGAAATAGGTAAATATTTTGAATTGGTATGATTTTCGTTAATTTCTAAAACTGTATTTTCATTTCTGGCCCACAAAATCGTATTGTTATTTCTTGCTGTTAATGAGGCTACAGTTGTTCCCCATGAACCACCACCTATTATCCCAAAATTTAGTTTCATGTATCTTCTAATTTTCTAATTCATTTTGGTACAGATTTCGAACATCTTCAATATGCGCATTGAGGTTTTTTCGTTTCCAAAGTGATGTGTCTACGGGATCGAGAACAACAACTTCTATATGTGTTGGTCTAAACATACTCGAACCTTTTGGCATCGCCATATAGGCGTTTTTAATTACAATGGGAATTATTGGAACACCTGCTTGCATTGCTAAATGAAAAGCTCCTTTTTTAAATGGTCCTAAGGTTTTGCTTCCACTTCGTGTGCCTTCTGGGGCAATGGCCACAGATATCCCATTTTTAAGTGCTTCTACTGCAGGTTTCATGGCTTCAATAGCCTTCTCCCTATTTGCTCTATCGACATAAATAGCTCCTAAAGCACTAAAAATTGGTCCTATTGGCGATTTCTGTAATTCTTTTTTAGCAACTCCTGTGAAATCGTGTCTTATTAATTTCATCACAATAAAGAAATCTGCCGCACTTTGATGGTTAAAACAAAACACTGCAGGCCTAATCTCTTCTAAATTGTGTTTGCCTTTTACGGCTATATCCATTCCTGCCATTTTAGTACCATAATCACCTATATTGGCAAAGGTCGAATTTGCGCCTTCTTGCCTAGACATGGTCATGACTCCTTTAATGATTCCTTTCACTGCCGAAGGATATATGGTTGCAGCTGCCAATGCAGTCCTAAAGCCATTTACTATTGGTTTTTCAACTGGTTCTTCAAACCTTAAAATTGGCCAATTGTTTTCAAATGCTATCTGGGATAATCTTTGATCTGGATTAGTAGCCACCGGATTTCCGACCAATTTCAATAGTCTAATATCGCTAATACTATCCGTATAGAAATAACTCTTGGACAAGTCTGTTTTATATTTCTTAGCCGACTTTCGCGCTGCTCTGGCCTTACCTTCTCCCCAACACATTTCCGAGACTCGACCAGTAAACTTTCCGTTGCGCAATTCCATTTCTGTAGCGTATATATCCTTAATTCCCAGAGCTTTTGCAATCGGTTTAATTTGGTAGGTCGTTGCGGCAGAAATAATAATGACTCTATGCCCCTTTGCTAAATGCTTTTGAATTAACTCTCGAGATTCAGGATAAATGGTTCCTTCTAAATAGTCTTCGAAAACATACTGCCCTAATTCAATAAATGCAGATTCTGGAATTCCTTTTACACCAAGTGCTGCAACTCTAGTAAGTAATACAAAATCCCTACTTCCAGAAGCAAAAGCTAAGGCCGTTATAAATTGGGTTAAGTATTCCTTGATGGTTGTATTTCCACTTAAGAAGCGTGTCATCATGAATTTCTTAGCAGAAAAATCATTGATTAACGTACGGTCCATATCAAAAAATGCCGTGATATGTGATCCTTCTTCCATCTCATCTTCGTGATGACTATGGTCATTAACAGCATCTGGAATAACAGGTTGCTCCTTAGGTTTCGAATTTAACACCTCTTCATCTCGAACTGTTTCGATTTGCTTTAAGTAAAATAAACGCTCTGATAAATCGTCCAAGTAAGAACTCCAAGTCTCTAGACCTTTATAATCCAAATGACGTTCAACGGGAATTAAATTGGCATTCTTGGCTAAATGAAGTGCATTTACCAAAAATGGTTTGGATACACTGCCTAATCGTGTAATTATAGATTGCCAATGCAACTCTTTCCCTTTAAACATCGCTAATTCCAAAAAATCCTCCTCTTTAAATTCATCATCGGTATCCCAATGACTTAACGTAAAGCAAACGACTTTATCGGCTTCTATATAGGATAAGAGAATGGCTCTGGAAACAAATATATCCTGCTTTTTCAATAAAGCAGAAATATCGCCTTTTGGATCGGCAATAATCGCTCTCCAGTTTTTGTCGAATCGTAATAACTCAGCTTCGATTTCACTACTGAACTTCGGTTTGTTGGTGTAGAAAAATTCAAACTTAAATAAATTACGAAGCCTCATAATTTCTTCCCAGAAATGTGTAATTCTCTTAGAAGATTGGTCGTCTTTAATTTTTACCAAGGCCATTTCTATAAAGGCTTGATGATATAAATGTCCAGATGCCATGTTTGCATAATATGTTGCTGGCAAATATTCTGTGGAAAGTAAACTGTATTGTGCCCGTTGCCCTGCTCTACTTTTTTGAATTATATGGGCGCTTTGCAATAAGTTTAATGCTTTTTGAACAATGACACCTATTTTATTTCCACGATCAATTAATACCTCTTCTTTTTTCTGACCAATGTATGCCATTAGTCTATTAACCTTAAATTCAATCTCTTTTTTGGTTAATGCAAAATCATTCAATAAAACATGGCAAACTAAAGACACCGTAGTTATAGGTGTAATGTTATTAGCTCTATGTATAAGTTCAAAAGCAAAACGCGGTAAGGTGTTGGTGTCTGCATAACTATGCTCTTCCAAATCCGGAATAATGGCTTGATGATCTTCTTCTATCTCAACAGGATCTCCAAAACGAATAGCTGCACGTCCATAATCGTTACCTAATTTTTTTATATAGCTAATTGCCTCTTTTAAATTTTCAGATTTCTTCTCTTTTCCTTTTCCTTCCTCTGTCATTTCCTTAACATCAGGAATCAGATCATAGACAATAGATACTGGTACATATTTTACAGGCCTAGAGCTCTGTGCTTCACCTTCTATTATATACTTTAAAATCCCCATTTGAGGATAAATAATTTTA
The DNA here is from genome assembly GCA_013001935.1 of Maribacter sp. Classification (GTDB taxonomy): domain Bacteria; phylum Bacteroidota; class Bacteroidia; order Flavobacteriales; family Flavobacteriaceae; genus Maribacter_A. The sequence goes on along the minus strand of JABDKZ010000345.1, from coordinate 5,261 downwards.
CCCGTTCTAGAACGTGTCCCTTCAATATTCCAAGTTAAATGATTACCTGCATCAATTATGGCAGAAATATAGTGACGTAAAGCAGCTTTGTAAATTAAGTCGTCCTTAAAACTGCGACGAATAAAAATTAGGCCTGCATTATTTCCTAATTGTTTTAATCCTGGAAATGCTAAATTACTACCACCAAAAGCGTAGGGAATTGGCATACCATATCGTGCCAATGTAGAAAATAGAACTAGTGTATCTAAATAGGTCTTATGTGTCATGATAAAAGCTACAGCGTTTTTCTGCATCAACTTCATGAGCTTTTTTATGCCTTTTGGATCAACGTCGATTTTATCATTGTATGCTCTTGAGAGTATATATTCAAAGCTTTTTACAGATACTAATTTTGCCACAGGATGCTGCTCTGCATACAACTCTTTAATACAGCTTGCACCTTGTTTTTTTACATCTTCAACATCTAACTTTTGCTCTATGGCAATTTGCCTTAGAGTTTCCTGAAATTTATGATGCTCAATAATATGATCCATTAGTTATTGTTTTGCAACTTGTGCAATTGCCCTTCTTGCTTTGAACACTCTCCGCGCTTTTTTCCAAAAATTAGGATATAAATAACGCTCTATGTTTGAGCCAACATCCCTTATTTTTTTTCCTTGAATATTAGTACCAAGCATATTTGCTGTGACTAATAGTACACTTACATTTGCACCCATGCCTGAGTGGCTACCAAACACCTCGATATTTTTTATATCTTTTCGAAGCGTGGCTGCTTCCATGCAATGTTTCCATGGTATTAAGCCATCTGTTTTAGTATAGATGCAGGTTATGGGTATTTGTGGTATGGGTTCTAACTCAGCTAAAAACCGTTCGTTGCGTTCTTTTAACGATTTTCCCCTAAAAAATTCCAATACGCCATAAACAGGTGTCTTCATATCCATAACTCCCCAAACTGGTGAGCCAATGGTTATAATTTGTTCTATTTGATCCGGATGTCTATTCGCCATGATTTTTGCAAAAATACCTCCACCACTCCAGCCAATAATACTGACCTTTTCTTGATGTTGCTCATATATATCCGCCAGCTTTTCTTCTAATCTTGGAATGTAATGTGATTTTACCATATTAAATCCCAATTGCCATTTGTAGGTGGTAAAACCAAGGGATTTAAGATACTTTCTAACAAATGACGTGGCGTAATCATCCCCTAAATATGGGGGAACCAATAATACAGGTCTGCCTTCTCCTTTAATACGTTTTGGAATAAATGGATACAAACAATAAATAGACGACCATTCTATTAAAGATCTACTTTCCATGACCATATTGAAAAGTGGTGGCAATGGGATTTTCTTGTTGACTAATGCGATATCTTTTTTAAACCTATCAACTATAGAATTCGTGTATTTATACTCATCTTGATCGTGACCTTCCGAAATAGTTTTGGCAATGTTTTCCAGTATTTTCACTAGTGTGATATAATTTCGACTTGCGCCTAATTCATCACAAACCAAAATCGTTTTATCCAGTAAATCTTCAATATCCTCATGTTCATCTGTATTAATTCTATTGATCAATACTTTGACTTCATCTTCAAAAAGATGCCCTTTAAAGTGCGTCTTAGTTAAGGCTTTAGCTTCTTTTAATGACAAACCATTTAAAACACCTAGTGCTGTTGCCAAACGTGTGAAAATTCTATATAAAACTTGGGTGTCTTCCATTTTTGTTATTAATCTTTAATGCGCTGATTTAACCAGCCGATTATTTCTTGCTTAACAGCATCCGCATTAATTTCATTTAGCATTTCGTGCCTTCCTCCTTCGTATAAATTAAAGGTGAAATCATTAATTCCAAATTTTTTGTATTGTTCGGCTACACGTTTTACACCTTTGCCCATTTCACCGACTGGATCCTTATCACCGGAAAACATTAAAATTGGTAAATCTTTTGGAGTTGCTTTAAAGGCCTCAGGGGCATTTACTTTTTTGGAGTTTTTGATAATATCCAAAAAAACCCCAAGTGAGAAATCTTCAATGCGGTATGGATCTTCTTCAAAAAGATCTACTTGCTTTTCATCAGTACTTATCCAATCTAATTTTGTTCTATTTGGTTTGAACTTTTTATTGAATTCACCAAAGAAGAAGTCTTTTAAAAAGGCATTACCACGTTCTCTACCTTTAAAGGCTTTTACGGTTGATGCCGTTACGAGCCCTATGTTTCCAATCACTTTAATAAAACTTGCTGTACCGGATAATATTAAGGCGTCTAGCTCTTCGCCATATTTGGTGACATATTTTCTGCTGAATAATGAACCCATACTATGCCCAAACAATATGAATTTAGCGTTGGGATGCTCGGACCGCATTAAGTTGGATAATGCGTGCATATCCGCAATACAATCATCAAAATATTCGTTGCCATTATAATATCCAAAAAGGCGATTCATTTCTGCAGTTTTACCATGGGCACGATGATCATTGGCATAAACCGAATAGCCTTCTTCTTGTAAAAGATGTGCCATGTGGTTATACCTCCCAGCATGTTCGCCCAATCCATGAACAATTTGTACTACACCTTTAAACGGTACGCTTGGATTAGCTTCCCATCTGTAATAACAAATAAATTCGCCATCAGTGGATTTTAATAAATCTGTATTATAATACATTGTCTATCGTTCTAAAAATGCGGTAAGCAAGTTTAAGAATTTGGTTTTATTTGCTGCAGTTCCTGTTATTTTAATTCGGCCTTGTATCTCTAATTCGTCCAAAAGCAACTTGCCTTTGTACAACGCATAAAGGCTCTCATCCTCAATTTCTACCAACAACTTTGGGTTTAAGTTCTTCTTTTTCTTTATTACTGCAGTCGCTTTAGTTAAATCGATTTCCCAACCTTCTGACTTATCACCTAAACCTACTTCTATATAATATACTCCTTTATGGGCCTTTACCTGTTTTGGATTTGCCTTCAGGTACTTTTTTAAAGTTCTGAACATCAGTGTGCTTTTGCTCTTCTCTTGCTTTTTAGATGATTTGGTTGAAGAATCACCTTTTTGTGAATCTTGAAGTAAACCTTCCAATTCATTTGCAGATTCCCTAATATATCTTGAAAACAAATCAGTGTCTGGCATGGTCTTGGAATCTGAAGTGGTTGTGATACTCACTTGACCATTGTAACTAAAGGCAGAAATAATTAACCCAAAGCCATCCACAACTGGTGTTAAAGTAAAAATAGAAACTACTTTATGACCATTTAAATATAACACACCTCTTGGTCCTGGCACATTGGTTATAGTAACGTTGAAAGGTGGTCTGTGTAAATCTTTAATGTTGTATTTACTATACAATCCAGCGATTAAATTTGCCACACCAAAAGGCACAGCATCTGCCATTTTAGATAGGGTTTTGGCACCTAACTTATTATGTCTGGATTTCCCTAACATGGTTTGTTCCTGTATATATTCCAATCGTTCCAAAGGATCTTCAATATGCGTTGCGATCTGAATCATCAGTTAGCAATCTGATTATTCATTTCTGCATTATTCTCTGATCTAATTGAAATTGGCACATTGGCAACCACAGGATGAATTGGCAACTTTTCTTTCTCCAATAAATAACGACGTATAGCACCTGAACAAATTGCGAGTATAATATCGTTAAAACTTCCTCCTATAATCTTTCTGAGCGCGTTAACACGATCAAAAGATAAAATCGCTGTTCCCCAAGTTCGCTTGGCGGAAATGGAACCATTGAAAATGGTGATTGGCACTGGAAATTTTGAAGAACTGAATTCCTTTTGAATGCTTAATCTTCTTGTGGCCTGACTTTTAATAAAACTATAGGTTGTTTCCGCTACAGTTTTCGGAATTTTAAACGGGTTCTTTAAAAATCCGTACCCGCTTTTAAGTAATAAGCTAAGCTCATCAGGCAACGGTTCCGGATTAAACGCCTTAGGTTTTGCACGTTTTTTTCCTTTTCCGTCCTTATCGCTATCGAACAGCACATCCATAACCCCAACTCCAGAACGCCCATCTATCATTACATGATGCACTTTGGTAACAATAGCTACAGAACCTTTGGGCACCTGTGCTATTTCGTCAATACCCTCAATAAAATGTATTGACCATAAAGGTCTGCGCAAATCCAATGAAGCACTGAATAATTTGGACGTTAAGTATCTCAAAGTTTTCCAGTTTGATGGATCTGGCAACTTCATGCGATTTAAATGCAAGTCCAAATCAAAATTGGGATCATCTACCCAATACGGATAATCCAAATTTAATGGTACACTTAATAATCGCTGTCTGAACTTCGGAATTAAATGAAGTTTTGAGGCTATAATTTCTTTAAAGTCTTTATATTTTAAAGAGCCTTCCACAATATTCAAAGTTGCAACATGCATTGGGCTTGTTGCTGATTCTGCATATAAAAATGCTGCATCATAGCCTGAAACCTGCTGTATTGAAGCATCAAATGCGTCCTGGACAATTTCCTTTAAATCAATTTTTTTTGCCATTGATAATAGTTGTATTTATACTACGCTCAAAACGTTTTTCCCTTTCAAATAAAATAGTTTTTAAAAGCTGTGTTTCGAGTATTACAAGATACGAATTTTTATAAATATACTATGCGTGCATAGCATATTTATTCTGTAGAAATTAATTCGCATTATAAGACATTCATAAATTTTTAAAATTACTTATTCTAATGTTTTCTGCTTTTAAATCGAACATAAGATTAAACAAGCCAAAAAAGGTTCTATTCATATAAATAAAATGTCTAGAGCCCCTATTTGCATTCATTTTTTTAGTTCTTGTGTCTTTAAAATAACGTTCGCCAATAGCTCCTAGCTTATCGAAGAACTCTGGATCTGAGAAATTGAATGTTTCTTCTCTGAATGGTTGGGTAAAAAAGCTAAGTACGTCATGAAACATATTCGTGAAAAATGCCACTTCTGCTTCGCTATCATCTTTTCTCAAGATTTCCAATTCCAATAATTTATCGTGAAACAATCTGGGATCCCCTAAAACATCTATGTTGAACAATTCGAAATAAGGTGCGTAAAAATCTTCAGGAAGCAGTTTCATGCAACCAAAGTCCAAGGCGATAAGTTGCCCTTCTTGAGACACCAAGAAATTTCCAGGATGTGGATCCGCATGCACTTTTTTTAGCTTGTGTATCTGAAACAGATAAAAATCCCACAACGCCTGCCCCAATGTATTGGCAATATCTTGGTTGGTATTGATTTTAGTGAATTCTGAAAGA
>JABDKZ010000368.1 GCA_013001935.1 Maribacter sp. | reverse complement strand
TACGAAGGGCAAAAGCTGTTGATTCTACCAAGCGTATCAGTAATGCGCATATGCAAATTGGAAATGCCCTTACCTTAAAAGGGGACCTGAGCCAGGCCTTGGCAAGTTTTTTTGAAGGCATGAAAATAGCTGAGGAATTAGGTAATAAAAAACGAATTGGGACTTTTTATGTAGCTATTGCCGGGGTTTATGGCAGCATGGGCAATAACCAAAATACGATCCAATATTATAAGAATGCCATTGGCATATTCAAGGAATTGGGCGATTCACTGAATTATGCGTATGCCATGGAGAATTTGGGGGATGAATACAATTTAAATATGGCAAAACCCGATTCTGCCTTATTGTTTTTCAAAGAATCAGGGCCAATATTCAAAGCCAAGGATTCTAAAATTGGTATGGCCTATAACCTTGGGAATAGGGGATTGGCCTATGCCCAGTTGGGGCAAAATACCATTGCGGAAGAAAATTTAAGTGGTGCTATTGCGCTGCTGGAAGAATTGGGGGACTATTATCCCATTTGTGTGTATCTCACCTATATGTCAGATATGTATTTGCTGCGTGAGGATTGGGATGCAGCTTTCGGTACTGCCCAAAGAAGCCTCGAAATGGCAAAACAGTTCGGCCTTAAGGAACAGATCAGTGGGGCTTATTTAAAACTATCAGAGCTTCATGAAAAAAGGGGGAATGCCGTAGAATCCCTTAAAATGTACAAAAACCACATTGCATTTAAAGATAGTGTCCTTAACATTACGGCGGTTCAGAATATGGCCAATCAAGAGTTGGCCAGAAAACAAATCGAGCTGGATTTAGCTGAGCAAAAAAATAAAAATCAACGCAACATAACCATTGGGACGGCAATTGTATTGCTTTTGATAGGCCTGTTGGCTTTTGGTTTATATCGCCGCTCTCTCTTTATTCAAAAAACCAAAATAATCATTGAGGAAGAACGGGATCGTTCTGATAGTTTGCTACTGAATATATTGCCTGAGGATACGGCTACCGAACTAAAGAAATATGGCAAGGTCGAAGCTAAAAAATTTGACGCTGTTACTGTGTTGTTTACTGATTTTAAGGGATTTACCCATTATGCGGAAAATCTGGACCCCAAGGAATTAGTAGATAGAGTAGGTTTTTATTTTTCCAAATTCGATGATATCATGGAAAAGTACGGCCTGGAAAAAATTAAGACCATTGGCGATGCCTACATGTGTGCTGGTGGCATACCGTACACTACCAAAGATCATGCATTGAAAATGGTAAGGGCTTCTATGGAAATATTGGAATTCGTAAAAGAGACGAAAAAACAGGCAGCTACCGATCAAATTCATTTTGATATTCGGGTAGGGATCAATACAGGTCCTGTTGTAGCAGGTGTAGTGGGCAGTAAAAAATTCTCCTATGACATTTGGGGCGATACCGTAAATGTGGCCTCCCGAATGGAGTCGATGTCAGAATCCGGAAAAATCAACATTTCCAAGAGCACCTATGAGCTGATAAAATCTGAGTATGATTGCGAATATCGTGGGGAAATAGAGGCAAAGAACAGGGGCAAAGTAAAGATGTACTTCGTAAATGCGCAATTGAATTAGACGTCAATAACGGCTTTGGTAATTATATAAGGGCATTCGGACATTATTTATGGCGTTTCGTCCTACATGTCTAATTGTACTTTTTAAACCATATTATATTGTCTATCAATTTCATTTTAAAAATTAACCTGACTAAATAAATTATCATGGGCAAAGACGTATCTATTACATTAATTGTGAATGCTGAAACTCTGTATAATATAACAAATCCAACACCTGGCGATTATAGTATTAATTGTAGATTTGAAGGTGACACACGTCCCCCAGGTAGTCCATTAGGGAGTTACGAGACGAATGTTTATCTTGACAAGAAAGTTGAATGGGTAGGCGATACTAATAACCCCAATGGCATGGATAAAGATTATTCTGTAAATATTGACAATATAGTTTATGAACCCAAGGGTACTGACAAAAATTTTTTCAATAGGCAAATTGTTTGTGGTAAGAATGGAATTGTTAGTGTTAAAGTGAAGAATGACCCAAATTTGGTGGATCAAATTGATGTCTATACGATTAATTTCAGTATTGTCTATCCGAAAGGAAGTCAGGGGGTTCCCAAATATTATAATATTGATCCTCGATTAAGAGGTAATCCTTAAAATATGATTTTATCAATTAAAAGAAAGGCCTATTATTTATTGATAGGCTTCTTTTGTGTTAACATCCATTCCATTTCTGGTCAAAATCAACGTATAGCCGATAGCCTAGTTATTATTTATCAAGACAATCGACTTGAAGGAGATGAAAAATTGGAATTACTGCGGAATTTAGCATTTAATGAGATGAGGGACCTTGAGCTCTCTTTACAATACGCTGAAGAACTCATAGCTTTATCGAAGAATGAAGACAAGAATATATACCTGTTTCGTGGGTACTATCAAAAAGGAAGCAAGTATATACTCTTAGGAGATTTGGAAATTGCTTTGGATGCATATTTCAAAGCTGCAGAAACGGCCAAAATAGAGGGATACAAGCAAGGAGAAGGCTCGGCCTACTACGCAATCGGAGATGCTTATTCCGTTATGGGTAATTCTGATAATGCCGAGGACTACTACAATAAATCTATTCAAATACTACGGAAGATAAACGATTCGATTTCATTGGGAATTGCTTTGTTAAACACTGGCGAGTACTATTTTGAAAATATGAAGTATGATATTGCATTGGAGTATAATGCTGAAGCGGAAGCTATCTTCGAAAATGTAAATTATAATGTGGGGATAGCTTATACTTTGGGCAATGTCGGGATGGTCTATGCTGAACAGGGAAAGGATGTACTGGCAGAGTCGAATATCAACCAAGCGATTTCCATTCTAGAGGAGTTGGAGGATTATTACCCCATTTCAGTATATCTCACCTATATGTCCGACATCTACCTACGAAAAAATGATTTCCCAACAGCATTAAATTATGCAGAAAGAAGCCTAGAGCTGGCAACCCATTATGGCTTAAAAGATCAAATCAGCGAAGCCAACCTTAAACTTTCTGAATTCCATGAGGCCAAAGGGGAGCAGGCCACTGCATACGATTATTACAAAGATCATATTATATATCGTGACAGCTTAAATAATATTGAAAAAGTTCAGCAATCGGCAGATTTGCGTACCAACTTTGAGGTTTCTCAAAAACAAGCAGAGCTTGATCTGGCAGAAGAACGGGAAAAAAACCAACGTAACATATCTATAGGAATCGGCGTTGTCTTATTCTTAATTGGGATAATGGCCATAGGGTTGTATAGACGCAATACCTTTATTCGGAAAACAAAACAGATCATTGAAGAAGAGCGGGATCGTTCAGACAACCTATTGCTCAACATCCTGCCCGAGGAAACCGCGGCCGAACTAAAGGCCAATGGGGCCGTTAAAGCCAAGAAATACGATGCAGTAACGGTGCTTTTCACGGACTTTAAGGGTTTTACCAGTTATTCCGAAAAGTTAACACCTGAAGCCTTGGTAGAAACCATAAGCTTTTACTTTTCAAAGTTCGATGCGATCATCGAAAAACAT
>JABDKZ010000361.1 GCA_013001935.1 Maribacter sp. | reverse complement strand
AATCAAAACCATCTTTTATTTGCTTTTCTTTGATGATTTGTCTTTCATTCACTTGTTCGGGAGAGATATTGATATCCTGCAGTTCAATACGCATGTCATAATCATAGGTAATATTGGAAAGATGATTTGTATGGTACCTCGTCCATTTATCCTCTAATCCAAAAGTATTGAAATTTAATAGCTCTTCTTCTAATTTTGCTGGAATGATTTTATCCGTGTTGTTGAACATATCTACTCTCACATAATCCTGACCCTTATTATAGGCCTCTTCCATTTTATTCTTAGTGTTAGCAAATCCGGGATTAATTTCATTCAAGTAACTAAAATCATCGAATGATTGTCGATAATCCTGTTTAGTGGTAGCATTTTGAAGCAGATTTAGTGCATTATCATAGAGATAAACAGAAAGTGATTCTTTAGTGGTGATAATATCATTACTAAAGTTCTGAAAAGCAAAATCCGCATTTCTACCTTCTTCTTGAATATACAATGGCAGCAAAGGCTTAATTGTTTCTTGAATCCGATCTAGATTTTTATAACTTTTATAAATTGATTCAAGATTAGCGGGGTTGCCATCTTTTTCTAAATAATTAATTCGCTCTAATTCCCTTTTCGTGTTTTTTTGGAAAGCCTCTTCCAATAAAAGAACAAAGGTTTGATTGCCTTTCTTGTTTTTATTGTCAGACAACTTTTGAACGGCATTGTTAATGGCGTTCACATAATTACCGGTATTTATAGACTTTTGGGTTCTTTTAACACCACCACAAGCTAAAATAATCAGTAAAACTCCGCTTAATAGTAAAACTTTTTTCATGTCTTTAAAGTTTATTGTTTCATTGTCCATTTTCAACACTCGTGCCAAAACTGTCTTTGATGATAACGTAAAACGATAAAGTATCGTATTGTTTCGATGAAAAAACCTTTTTTAAGTATTATTTATTGGATTAGGATCCAAATATGGGAAGTAATTTAGTGGAGACCTTACCAAAGCCAACGCGTCGGCCCCCTTCTTGACAAAACCCGCGTATTACGACGGTATCATTGTCTTGAATGAATTTCCGTTCAGTACCATCGTTAAGAGGCACGGGTCTGGTGCCTTGCCAAGCTAGTTCTAGCATAGAACCATAAGCATCCGCCGTTGGCCCGGAGATTGTTCCACTACCCATCATATCGCCGCTGTTTACTTTACAGCCATTGACCGTATGATGTGCTAATTGTTGGGCCATCGTCCAATACATATATTTGAAATTAGATTTTGAAATAGTGGTTGCTACACCCTCTTCTGTAATTATATCTAATTCTAGCTGAATGTCAAAACTGTGGTTACCATCTTGAGTTAGATATGGCAATGGTTCAGGATCTTGTTTTGGTCCTTTGGTCCTGAATGGTTCAAGCGCATCTAAGGTAACAATCCAAGGTGAAATGGAAGAAGCGAAACTCTTTCCTAAAAAAGGACCTAAGGGAACATATTCCCATTTTTGAATGTCACGAGCGCTCCAATCATTGAATAAAACCATCCCAAAAATGTAATCCTCAGCTTCATTTATAGGTACCGGTTCGCCCATTACATTAGCATCAGTGGTAATAAAGGCCATTTCCAATTCAAAATCAACCAATCTAGATGGGCCAAAAACAGGTTTTTCAGCTCCTCGGGGTAGGGTTTGGCCCATAGGTCGGTGTATGGGAACTCCGCTGGGAACAATCGTAGAGCTTCTGCCGTGATATCCAACCGGTATATGCAACCAATTGGGCATTAATGCGTTCTCTGGATCGCGAAACATGGTACCTACGTTCGTTGCATGCTCACGACTCGAATAAAAATCAGTGTAATCACCAATTTGAACGGGTAATTTCATCTCTATTTCCTCTAGTTCAAATAGGATGATGCTCTTGTGGTCTTCATTATTCTTTAAGGTTTCATTTTTGATATCAAATACATCACTGATTCTATTACGTACCAGGCGCCATGTTTTTTTTCCATCAGAAATAAAGTCATTCAATGTGTCTTGAAGAAAAATATCATCGGTCAACGGAATACCCTCAAAATATCCTAATTGATGCATGGCCCCTAAATCAATAGCGGTATCTCCGATTCTTGTTCCTATGGTAATGATGTCATCACGTGTCAAAAATACGCCAAAGGGTATGTTTTGAATGGGAAAGTCACTATTTTCAGGGGTATTGATCCAAGTTTTTCTTTTAGGATCATTTGCGGTTACTGACATATATTGATTGTTAATTTGTGTTTGATAAATTCCTAATCAAATATATTATTTTCTATTCATAACCAGATGTCAATTTGTATTTTTACCCCTCATTTAACAGAACTTATATTATGCAACGCGACCAGCTGATTTTTGATTTAATAGAGGCAGAAAAAGAAAGACAGTTAAACGGAATTGAATTAATTGCATCCGAAAACTTTACAAGTCCACAGGTAATGGAAGCAGCCGGTTCGGTGCTGACCAATAAATACGCTGAAGGATATCCTGGCAAAAGATACTATGGCGGATGCGAGATAGTAGATCAAGTTGAGCAAATTGCCATAGATAGAGCCAAAGAACTTTTTGGGGCGGCCTATGCAAATGTACAACCTCATTCAGGTTCACAAGCAAATGCCGCAGTATATCATGCTTTTTTAAAGCCAGGGGATACGATCTTAGGATTCGACCTTTCACATGGCGGCCATTTGACCCACGGTTCCCCGGTTAATTTTTCAGGGAAATTATACAAGCCTGTTTTCTATGGGGTTGATGCAGAAACTGGAGTACTTAATTATGATAAAATACAGGAAATTGCAGAAAAAGAAAGACCAAATCTGATTATTGCAGGAGCGTCGGCCTATTCAAGGGATATGGATTTTGAACGATTTCGCGCAATTGCCGATAGTGTTGATGCAATTTTATTGGCAGATATAGCACATCCGGCAGGTTTAATCGCAAAAGGTATTATGAACGACCCAATACCGCATTGCCATGTTGTTACGACCACAACACATAAAACCTTGCGCGGCCCGAGAGGTGGCCTTATTCTTATGGGGCAAGATTTTGAAAATCCATTTGGAATTCGCTTGAAGAATGGAAATTTAAGAAAAATGTCAGGCCTCCTGGATTTGGCTGTTTTTCCTGGAAATCAGGGTGGTCCGTTAGAACATATTATTGCTGCCAAGGCAATTGCCTTTGGCGAGGCTTTGACCGATAAATATTTAGATTATATGATTCGGGTGAAGAAAAACGCCGCTGCCATGGCCGCTGCGTTTGTCGCAAAAGATTACAATATTATTTCAGATGGAACCGATAATCATATGATGTTGATCGATCTTCGAAATAAGGATATCACCGGGAAGGAGGCTGAAAAAGTACTGGTTGAGGCCGATATAACTGCCAATAAGAATATGGTTCCTTTTGATGACAAGTCCCCTTTTGTTACTTCAGGGATTAGATTCGGTACAGCTGCCATTACGACAAGAGGATTAAATGAAGCGGAGATGGTGACCATTGTAGAACTGGTCGATAGGGTATTGAGTAATCCTGAAAATGAAGAAATTATTTCCCAGGTTAGGGGAGAAGTGAATGCATTAATGCAAGGAAGAGCTTTATTTAATGCCTGATTTCAGCTATTTATTGATTTTCATATAGAGATTTTCATTTAGAAAGGTCGAATTTTGCACATCATAAATTACTGCATCAATTTCTGACTCAAAATAAATGGCCCAAAAACTACTATAGCCATCGGTTTTTTTTGAATTATTTGAAGTTAGTTCAGCTTGCATCAGATTTTCGACGAAAACCGCAACAAATATTTCATAGGGCACTTC
>JABDKZ010000352.1 GCA_013001935.1 Maribacter sp. | reverse complement strand
GCCATATATGATGGAATAGAAAATTTCCCTCAAACCTACAACAGATTATTTTCTGGGGAAAAATTGGGTAAACTGGTATTGAAAGTAATAGAAGATGAATAACGGCTTTCATTCGTTATTCATCTTCTATTACTTTCAATACAAGTTTACCCAATTTTTCTCCAGAAAATAGTCTGTTGTAGGTTTGAGGGAAATTTTCTATTCCATCATATATGGCTTCCTTGCTTTTTAATTTGCCCTGGGCCAACCATGTACCCATAGCCAAAGCAGCTTCACCATATCTGCTTGCCCAATCGAAAACGACCATTCCCTGCATTGTTGCGCGATTGACCAATAAGGATAAGTAATTTCTAGGCCCTTTCATTGCTGCCCTATTATTATACTGCGAAATGGCCCCACAAATAACAATTCTGGCATGCATTCGTAACCTCCCGAGTGCGGCTTCCAGAATTTCGCCACCCACATTGTCGAAATAAACATCCAGCCCTTTTGGGCATTCTTCTTTCAATCGCTTGTTTACATCCTCGTTTTTGTAGTCAATGGCACCATCAAAGCCCAATTCTTCCACAATATATTTGCATTTATCAGGGCCACCGGCAATTCCTATCACCTTGCATCCCTTTATTTTTGCAATTTGGCCTACAATACTGCCTACTGCACCCGCGGCTCCGGATACCACTACTATATCACCTTCCTTTATCTTTCCAACTTCCAGAATACCAAAATATGCCGTCATCCCTGGCATCCCCAAGGTGCCAATGTACGTTGGAAGCGGGGCCAAATTGGGGTCTACCGGATATAAATTGGTACCATCTGATACTGCATATTGCTGCACACCCCCAAAACCCGAAACGAAATCACCAACCTTAAATTTCGGATGGTTTTTGGTGTCAATGACTTCCCCTACAGATCCAGCACGCATGACGGAACCAATCGCCATAGGTTCAATATAGGATTTGCCCTCATTCATCCACCCTCGCATAGCGGGATCTAATGAAATATAATGATGCTTAATCAATATTTCACCCTCGCCAATTTCCGGAATTGGATTGGTCTCTAATGACCAGGTAGAGGCATCGGCCTCACCTTGGGGTCTTTTTACAAATAGCAGTTGTTTATTCATTTTCTTTATTTTTTCTTTTTATTGGTAAAACTGTCTACGTAGGCCTCCATCTTAGCTCTAATTTCGGGTTTCCACCACAAGGCAGCAGCTTCTTTGAGTGAGTTTTTCGGATTTTGATCAAGTTTATTGAGCCAATGTTTTCGCAACTTTTTTTTGGTATTTATCCAAATTTCCTGATCTGCTTTCAAGTACTGTTGCAATTTAAGCTCTGCGTGCCCAAGTACGTGTTCCAAGGGAAGTAAGGCATCTACAAGGCCAGCGGAGACCGCTTCATTTCCAGAAAGCAATTTCCCTTCCAAAATATAGCGATTTGCCAGACCTTCCCCCATCCAAAAAGCATAGGCTTCGGTCAAATTTTGGGAAATTTGAATGTTTACAGCGACCTCATTTAACCCAATTACATACTTATCCCCTGCTGCCATATAACGATTGTCACTAGTTACCGCCAAAACACAGCCACCAGCAGGAGAGTGACCTGTAATTGCCGAAATAAAAGGTTTGGAGAACTGGGTAAGCTCCTGGTAAAGCGTTCCGAATTCAGCAAAAAAATCATGGATCTGCGTTTCGTTGTACTGAATCAGCTCTATTAAATCCAAGCCTGCTGAAAAATAGTGTGGTTGTCCCGAAAGGATTACCCCTTTTACGTCCCGATCATTGTGCAATTCTTGAAAGGTCTGACGCAGTTCTTGTACCATTTCTTGATTAATTGCATTCACCTTACCTCTATTCAGTTGAACAATAGTATAATCTTGTTTTTTAGTGAGTTGTAGTGTATTCATATTGGGATTGTTCCTTTTTTTTATTGCAATGATGTCCCACCGTCTAAGGTAATGGTTTGGCCAGTAATATATTTTGAATCATCGGAAGCCAACCAGGCAATAGCCCCAGCAATTTCATGAGGTTCCCCGAACCTGTCCATTGGAATGAGTCGCTTTAGTGTATCACCCATATCCGGTCTTGAACTCAATAATCGGTCTAAAAGAACCGAGTTGGTATACCCGGGGCATACGGCATTGATTCGGATGTTTTTGCGACCATATTCCAAGGCGGCAGATTTGGTCATACCTACTACAGCATATTTACTAGCACTGTAAGAGAGATTGTAGCCTGAAGGTTTTAGTCCCGCTAAGGAAGCTACATTGACTATGTTGCCATGGCCTTGTTTCATCATTTGCTGCAAAGCCACTTGCATACAATAGAATACTCCTGTTTGGTTTACCGCAATAACATCATGCCAATCATCATGGGAATGCTCAGCGGTCTTCTTTTGATTTTTACCTCCAATACCTGCATTATTGACCATGACATCTACCCGGCCAAATTCATTCACCGTTTTAGCGACAAGGGCTTCGACCTCCTTAAACTGTGTAACATTGGCTTGAACAGCCAATGCTGATCCATTGGTTTTTTTTATGCCTTCAACCACCCTTTGGGCACTCTTCATATTAAGATCAGATACGACAACCTGAGCACCATGTTCCCCGAATAAAGTCGCTGTCGCAGCTCCGATTCCACTTCCCGCTCCGGTAATAACCACTATTTTGCTTTCCAAATCCATTGTCTTAATACATTAGTAAAGATTGTCTATTTGTTTTTTCTGTATCGCTTGCCAAGCTGTATCACAACATAGGGCCGAAACCTTGTTCAATTGGGCAAATCGGGGATCGGAGGTATGTCCGTGTTTAAATCGATAATAGATCTGTTGTGCAATTACCGCTATTTTAAATAATCCATAGGCAAAATAAAAGGTCAGGTGGTCCACATCCCTACCACTCATTAGTGCGTATTGTTGTACAATTTCCGAACGGGAGGGATTACCTTCCATCACCGTTGGGGAAGGCAGTCCGTGTTTAATAAAATCAGCATCGTTTGAAGTAGTCCAATAGGCCAAAGAAGTCCCTAAATCC